>JAJYDD010000608.1 GCA_021777795.1 Pseudomonadota bacterium
TCGCCGGAGGTGAAATCGATCGGCGCGACGCGATGGGACTTGGAGAGGGAGAAGAACGGATAGGCCATGAGATCCTGCGCGTCTCGTGGCGCGAAGTCGCCGGGGAGCGCCCGGAACAGGTCGAGCTGTCCGCGCTCCGACAGGGACCGATGTCGCGCCGGCATTGCGGAAGCCGCTCAGCGTGCGTGGCGGCCGGGCTGCGCCATGCCGGGCAGTGTTTGCCGCTTGGCCGGCAGCACCGCGCCGCGCGGATCGGAGGTGGAGGTGACGGCGCCGCGCGCGGCCCAGGCTTCGAGATCGTCGACCGCATAGACGACGCGGCCGCCAAGCTTGCGGTAGGCCGGGCCGGTTCCGTAGGTCCGGTGCTTTTCCAGCGTGCGGGCGGAGAGACTCAGGAATTCGGCGGCTTCCTTGGTGCGCAGGAAGCGCGGCGGCAGAAGTGCGAGATCGGGTCGCATGGGTCGGCCTTTCGTGAGGTTCGGGGGCGCCGTCGAAAATCGGCGGCGGTCGAAGGACACGATGGCGAAGGGAGACCTGCGAGATGGAGGGCGAATTTGGGGGGTATCGAATTCGTCCCCCAAGTGGGCGGCGGATTGCGCTAATTTGGACGGCGATGACGAAGGAGCTTCCGATAGCCGCCCGCGATCATGGCGCGGGAATCCCGGATCAGGGTCTTCACGGCTTGGCGAGCCGAGGATGTCTGCCATTCGTCACGGCTGAGTGGGCCGACACGGAAAATGACCTGTGCGATTTCCTGCCGGGGGGCGCCGGCGCGATAGCCATCGAAGGCTTGCAGCATCCGGCGCAGCCGCGCCCGCCGCTGGCGGGTCAGGCGCGTGTCGGGCGGAATCGCGCGGCCATGCAGGGCGGCGAGAAGCCGATGGACCGCTTCG
The DNA here is from genome assembly GCA_021777795.1 of Pseudomonadota bacterium. Taxonomy (GTDB): domain Bacteria; phylum Pseudomonadota; class Alphaproteobacteria; order Rhizobiales; family Beijerinckiaceae; genus Roseiarcus. Next base: position 894 of record JAJYDD010000608.1, read on the forward strand.
AGCCGATCCAGCCCATCGAGGCCGAGCGGCACGAGCGCGGCGGCGGGCGCAACGCCATCATGGATGAGCTGAAGACGCTGGCCGTTGCCGAGGTCGATCAGAACATGGACAGCATCCTTCGCGCTCAGCGAAACCGCCGCGTCGATTTTCGGCAAGGGACCGACGGGCATGAGCGCGAGCGGCGCGACTCCGAGGACGACGATGCTGGTGTCGAACTGCGGCAGCCAGAAGATTGGCGCGTCAGGCGGAGGGGTGAGGGGATCGACAGGGAAATCGCAACCCCCATTGATCGCGGATTTTCTCCGTCAGCAACTGGGGATCAATGTCAGTGCGGCCGAGCGCCTCGAAATCATGATCGTAATCGTCGTTGCGGCGCAGCCACTCCCAGGCGAGGTCGGATGCGGTGAGATCGTCGAGGTGATCGTAATGCGTAGATATGCGCCACTGGGATGCGTCTGGCGTCATTGCGTTCCTCCCCCTCGTTTTATCGAATTGCAGAGAGAACGAGATTTCCCGGAAAGGTTGATCGCTGGAAGTCTCTATGGCGGCAACGGGCGGCGCCGTGGCGGCATCGCCGCGTCAGCGCCGCTGGCTTTCGCGGACGAGTTCCCGATAGCCGCGTTCGGACATCCAGCGCGCGCGGGCCAAATGGGCATCGTGAATGAGGCGGCAGCGTTGGGGGTCGAGGTCGGGATCGAGGCCGAACAGGATCTGCACGGCTTCGCGCCAATCGGCGCCGTCGCGCGCGGCGTCGAGCAGGCGCAGATACAGCGCCATGTGCTCCCGATCATAGGGCGTGAGCCCCTGACCGGGAGGCGGCGCATCCAAAAACTTTGACATAGACCGCGTCACCGGGACATCCTGTCCGCTCGGGGCTATCCTGTTAACCAAATCCGCCCGCGTCATTGATTCAGGACATGGGGACGACGGAAAAACAGGCTGGTTCGACACCGTGTCGGTGTGCGGTCTAGGATGGGAACCGTCGCTGATTTTCGCCATGAAGCCGCAGCACTCCTTCGCCCTTTTCGGTGGACAGAAGGACGACGCCAGCAGCTTCCAGCGCCCGTCGGACCTGATCGCGCGTCGTCTCGTACACTTCGAGCCCGCTTTCGGATTCGAGGCGTTTGAGCGCGGTCAGCGATACCCGGGCCTTGTCAGCGAGCGTCTCCTGCGTCCAACCCAGCAACGCGCGCGCGGCCCGTGATTGTCGGGCGGTGATCATGCATGATCACCTCCCATCGGTCCGGACACGCGTGCCAGAACTACGGCTATTTTAGTCGTTCTTTGCCGGAGCGCCACCTGAAATCCCTGGCGGCGGGATTCGTAATCTCGGTTCTTGGACGTCGTCGCGCCGAACCGATTCGGTCGGCGACGAAGAGCGGCCCCGGCCTTTCGGCCGGGGCCTTGATCTGGGGCCTCAGTCGCCCCGGCGCCCGTTGGGGCGGGACCAGATGAGCGAGTAGCCTTCGCCATCTTCGTCATCGAAGAGGTTGGCGTAGATGGGGGCGTTGAAGCTCGGATCGTCGAGCTTGAGGCCGAGATATTCGCGTCCCTCGCTGGAGCGTTTGGACCAGGCGGCTCCGATCTCAGCCCTACCGACCACCACGCGGTGGCTGGGGGCGTTCTCGCCGGTGGCGCGCAGGTCGGGGACGATGCGCACGCCCTTGGCCTGGACGCTGAGGGTGACGATTTCGCCGGTGAACTCGTTCGAGCCGGTCTTCTTGAATGT
>JAJYDD010000609.1 GCA_021777795.1 Pseudomonadota bacterium
TCGCCGCATTGCGCGACGACATCTTTCAACACGCGCTCCATGCGTCTGAGATCGGCGATCTTCGCGCGGACTTCCGACAGGTGAGACGCCGCGAGGCGGCTGGCTTCGGCGCAAGGTTGCTCGCGTTCATCCCCTAGCCGTAGCAGGGCGCGAATTTCATCGAGCGAGAATCCGAGTTCGCGCGCGCGAAGGACGAAGCCGAGACGCTGCTCATGCGCGTCGTCATAGCTGCGGTAGCCGCTGGCGGTGCGCGGCGGCGGCGGCAACAGGCCGATCTTCTCGTAATAGCGGACGGTCTCGAGATTGGCGCCGGTCCGCCGGGCCAGCTCCCCGCGCTGAAGGCCCTTCGATGGGTTCGCCATGGGCATGAAAAATTATCCTTGACCCTGTAGCGGCTACAGACCGCAGGATAGGCTGAGATCGAATTCGCAAGCAACAGGAGATTGCCATGAGCGAAGCGACAGCCTCGGCTGCGCCGCAGGGCGAAAAGGCGTCAGCATCGCGCTGGCTGGCCGTCGGCGGCATTTTGGGCGCGCTGGGCGCGGCTTCGTGCTGCGTCATTCCCTTTGCGCTGTTCCTTGCGGGAGTCAGCGGCGCCTGGATCGGCAACCTGACGCTGCTGGAGCCCTATCAGCCGATCTTCGCCGCCGTCTCGCTGGCCTTCATCGGGGCCGGCGCCTGGCGGCTGCGGAAGAAGCGGCAGATCGGCTGCGCGGACGGCTACTGCGCCGCGCCCCGGTCGGATCGCATCGCCAGGATCGGCCTTGTCGTTGCCGCCACGCTGGTCGTCATCGCGGTCGGGTTCCCTTATGCGGCGCGGTATTTCCTGTGAACGCGCCGCCGCGCGAGAAGGAGAGAAGCATGAAGACAACACTTGGAATGTTGGTCGCGCTCGGTCTGTTCGCCGCCCCCCTCGCCGCCCGGGCGGGCGAGGCCACTGTTGTGCTCACCGTCCACCACGCCGGCTGCGTGCTGTGCGGGCCGATCGTCAAAAGCACGCTCGCCCATGTCAAAGGCGTCAGCGGCGTCACCGTGAGCCAAGCCGACGCGATGGCGGATGTCGCGGCGACCGTCACTTACGACGCCGCCGTCATCTCGCCGAGCGAAATGATCACGGCGACCACCAACCAGGCTATCCGGCCGAGGTCGCCAAGGCGACGAAGGGCTGAGGCCGCGACATAAGGACTGAGAACATGAACGATTGCTGCGCCCCGAAGGCGGGAGACCCCGGCCGCTGTGACCTGGCCATCATCGGCGCCGGATCAGCGGGCTTCTCCGCTGCCATCACCGCCGCCGAACAAGGCGCGGAGGTGGTGTTGATCGGGGCCGGCACGATCGGCGGCACCTGCGTCAATATCGGTTGCGTGCCGTCGAAGGCGCTGATCCGCGCGACGGAGACGCTGCACAACGCGCGCGAAGCGGCCCGGTTCGCCGGCGTCACCGCCCATGCCGAGATCGGCGACTGGCGCGCGACCGTCAGACAGAAGGACGCGTTGGTCGCTTCCCTGCGTCAGGCCAAATACGCCGATCTGCTGCCGGCCTATAACAGCGTCACCTATCGCGAAGGGGCGGCGAAGCTCGTCGCTGGCGGCGTCGAGGTCGGCGGCGCGCGTCTGTCGGCCGAGCGGATCATCATCGCCACCGGCGCCCGGCCCAGCGTTCCGCGCATCGCGGGGATCGAGTCCGTGGCATGCCTGACCAGCACGACCGCGCTCGAACTCGAAGACCTGCCACGTTCGCTCCTTGTGATCGGCGGCGGCTATATCGGCGCGGAGCTGGCGCAGATGTTCGCGCGCGCCGGCGTGCGCGTCACCCTTGTCTGCCGCTCGCGGCTGCTGCCCGAGGCGGAGCCGGAGATCGGCGCCGCGCTGACGGGCTATTTCGCCGACGAGGGCATCGAGGTCGTCTCAGGCGTCGCCTATCGCGCGATCCGCAACACCGAAACGGGGGTTGCGCTGACAGTGACGCATGACGGTCGTGAGAGGACGATCACGGCGGAGCGGGTGTTGAACGCGGCGGGACGCGCGCCGAACGTCGAAGGTCTCGGCCTCGCCGAGCTTGGCATCCGTCAGACAGCCGGTGGGGCGATTGTCGTCGATGACCGCATGCGCACCAGCCGCCCCGGAATCTATGCCGCGGGCGATGTGACCGGGCGCGACGCCTTCGTCTACATGGCCGCCTATGGAGCCAAGCTCGCGGCGAAAAACGCGCTCAACGGCGACAGCCTCGTCTATGAAAATTCCGCCATGCCGGCGATCGTGTTCACCGATCCGCAAATCGCCAGCGTCGGGCTCACGGAAGCGGCGGCGCGCGCCGCAGGGCGCAAGACGCGCGTTTCGATCCTGCCGCTCGACCAGGTTCCGCGCGCCCTCGCCGCCCGCGACACGCGCGGGCTCGTCAAGCTTGTGGCGGAAGTCGGCAGCGACAAACTTCTCGGCGCGCATATTCTCGCCCCGGAGGGCGCCGACAGCATCCAGACGGCGACCATGGCGATCCGCGGCGGGCTGACGGTGCGCGATGTCGCGGAAACGATCTTTCCTTATCTGACCACGGTCGAGGGGCTGAAGCTTGCCGCCCTCGCCTTCGACAAGGAAGTGGCGAAGCTTTCCTGCTGCGC
>JAJYDD010000610.1 GCA_021777795.1 Pseudomonadota bacterium
CGCGAACCGAGATCGAGCTTATGAAACACATGCGCGATGATGTCGGTGGTGTAGACGGTCTCTTCGCCCCTTTTGTAGGAACCGTCGGCGATCCGACATTCGGCGTAGACCGCATCGCCCTTGGCGACATGGTCGATCGCCCACTGCGCCGACTTCTCGTTGAGGATGGTGACGGTGACCCAGTCGGTTTCCTCGCGCCGTTCGCCCTTGGCGTCGGTCCAGGCCCGATCGGTGGCGACGCTGATCTTGGCCGTCTTGTTGAAAGCCTTCGGAGTCTGCCCGACGCGGCCGCGCAGGATGAACAGGTTCGTCGTTCGCAAAGCTCAGGTCTCCTTTGGAGCCGTCGGATCACGGCGACGGCTGGACGGCAGGCGATATCGACGCGCTCCGTCGCAGCGCGCGCAAAATGATGGCGTTGGGATTGGGAAGGTCCGGAAAAGCCCAGAGGCCGGCGCGCGCGTTTTGCGCGACGCTTTCGGCCGCGAGATAGGGCGCATGCACCGGCCGGCCATCGGGCGTCAGCGCGGCGAAGGCGAAGCCGGTGGCGATCAGAGCGGTCCCGAGATCGATCCGCGCGCCTTTGCCGGCGCCTTCGGTCGGGATCGCGACGCAGAAAACGAATATCGTCTTCGGCCGCGGGATTTGCGCCGCCTCGTAGCATTGCGGGCGCAGGTCGCGAATCAGCGCCGCCAGCATCGCCAGCGACGCCTCGCCGCAGTCGCGTTTCAAGCCGTGGGCATTGGTGAACTGCGTGCCCCGCAGGCAGGATTGTACGCCATAGAGGCGATAGGCAGCGCCGCCGTCCGACCAACTGTCTCCCGTCTGGTAGACGGCGCTCGCGGGAACCGGAAACCACCCATGCGACTGGGCCTGCGCATAACCCGTCGCGACATCGACGTTGATCGACGCCGCGACGGCGGCGAGGGTTGCGAGAAAGCGGCGGCCCATCTCAGAAACCCTGCAGCGAGAAATAGAAGCGCTGCATCCCGTTCGCCGTCGTGATGTCGACGAAATAGGGATCGGTCCGCCGCGGCCGCGCCGTCATCGGGTAATCGATGCCGCAAGCGCCGCGGCCCCCGCAGAACTGTTGGGGCGTGGAGAGGTCGGCGCAGAGATCGCCAGTCGGCGCAACTTGCAAGCCGCCGCCGCCGCTCCCTCTGCTTCCCAACTCCGTCGTCGATTGCACGGCGGTCAGGCCTGCGGGGCAGGCGAGATAGGGCTCGTAGCCGAGCCCGCTCGTATGCCCCTCGGGGCAGTTAGGCCATCCGTCGCCATGGGCGAGGTCACGAAACAGTTGCTGCATGACCGGAACGCAATAGGGGATCCCTGACCAGCCCGGCGCGCTCGCGGCGGCGCAGAGCAGCGCCTTGCAGCCGAACGAGGCGTCCTGCGCCGCCGCCCGCTGCGGGAGCCACAAGGCGAGCGCCGCATATGCTGCGATCACAAAGCCTGCTGCGCGCTTCATGCCAGCTCCGAACCGACGGGGATTGAGAAGGGCCCGTCGTCCCGATCACCTTTTATATAACATTCATTATACTGTCTACGCCGATTTTCGAAGGCGAAGCCGAACGCCGGCGCACGCGACGCCTCCCGGATTGATTTCCAGGGCGGCTGATTTCCAGGGCGCCCGATTTCCAGATGCCCGATTTCCATGTCTTCCGCGGATACGAAAGGCGCGTACAATGGCTTCCCATTATGTCGTCGGGCCATTGCGGCACAGCGGGGGGTCTTGCCCGATATCGCCCGCGCACTCGCGCAAGTGCTGGGTCTTCGATGCGTTCACTTTGCGGAGGGGTTAATGTTCGTTCAATCCGGCGGCGAGGGAGAGATCGCTGCTCGCAAGCTGACGCGCCGCGCCCTCAATACGCTATTGCGCGGCAGGTACGCCCATCTCGGCGGCGCCACCGCCGCGAGCCGCGGCAAACGGCTCGTCGAGATCGCTTGCGCCTACACGCGCGAAGAGCTTCTCGCGGAACGGGGCATTGGTTCCGTCACGGCGACAGAAGTCGAACTCTGGCTCAGAGCCCACGGGAGGAGCTTGAGATCGCGCGCCGAGGCCTGAAGGGCGGTCGGCCCCATCAGGACCCCCGCGTTCACGTGTTCAACCGCCTCGGAACGGTCCCAAAGCGAGGCGGCGGTCGCAGAAAGACGGCGACGGGCTCCTTCCTTCACCCTATCGGTCTCCTTCCACCACTCTGTGCTGCGCGCCTCGCGTCTCCTCCAATTCGCGGGATTTAAGAAAAAATCGCCGACCCCGTTGCCATGCGTACGATATTCAATATAACGTCCGTATGGAATGGAACGGACAGAGCCAATGCCCCCGCGCAAGACGATAGCCGCATTAGCTGTCGCCGCCACGGTTTCGGCGGCTCTCGCCGATCCAGATCGTGCGCCGCGAATCGAGGCGCGTGTCGACGCCTCGGGGCACGTGACATCAGCCAACTCGCCGCCGGCGGGTCCCGAGCGCATCGATTTGGCGACGCCGTCGCCGCCCTGCTCGACCTCCCCGGAGATCACCCCCGACGAAGCCCGCGCGCTCGTTCAGAAAATCGCCGCGCAGGAGAAATTCTTTCCCGATTTCGTGCTGGCGGTCGCCAGACAAGAG
>JAJYDD010000611.1 GCA_021777795.1 Pseudomonadota bacterium
CAGCGGTGACGAACACCATGTGCGCGCCCGCCAGATGATCGCGAATCTCGTCGAGCGCCTCTTCGGCGGCGGCCTTGCCGACCTCGGGCTTGGAGCCGGCGCCGAGGCCCTCGGTCACTTGGAGGCCCATCTGGATGATGCGCTCGGCGCGCGACGAGGCCAGCGCCTGCGCGTCGGTGTTGGCGACGACGAAGTCGACGCCGACGAGGCCCGACACGATCATGTTGTTGACCGCGTTGCCGCCCGCGCCGCCCACTCCGCAAACCATGATGCGGGGCTTCAGTTCTCGAAGTTCAGGAGCCTTGATGTCGATTGTCATTTCCGCCTCGTTGCTTGGCGCCCGCCGGCGCGTTCCCCTGTATGCAATCCTTCGAGCCCGCCGACGCGACGCGGCGAACCCGGCTCCTCATTAGAAACTCTGCTTCAGCCAGCGCCGGACCCGCGAGACATAGCCGTCGTCGGGCGCCTCATCGCGCAGCGCGCCCTCCTTCGGCCCGACGTGCTCCAAAGCCGCCGCCTGCGGATAGATCATCAGGCCGACGGAGGTGGCGAAGGCAGGGCTCTTGGCCGATTCCGGCAGGCCCTCGACTCCAAGCGGACGGCCCATGCGCGCCTGCGGCGAGACGATGGCGCGCGCGAGTTCGGCCAGCCCCGATAGCTGGCTCGCCCCGCCGGTCAGCACAACCCGGCGCTGGGCGTGGCTGGAAAAGCCAGCCGCCGACAAGCGATCCCGCGCGAGTTCGAGAATCTCCTCGACGCGCGGACGGATGATGCGGGTCAGCTCCGATTTGGCGATCTGGGTCGGGCGGTCCATGTCGTCGCCGACGCGATGAATGGAGATCGTCTCGCGCTCGTCGGCCGGCTGCGCCACGCAGGCGCCGTAGAGCGTCTTCAGCCGCTCGGCGTCGGCGAGGCTGACCGACAACCCGCGCGCGACGTCCATCGTCACATGCTGCCCGCCCACCGGCACGCAATCGATATGCACGAGCCGATCGTCGGCGAAGGCCGCCATCGTCGTCGCGCCCGCGCCAAGATCGATCAACGCCGCGCCGAGTTCGGCCTCGTCGTCGACCAGCGTCGACAGCCCGGCCGCGTAGGGCGAGGCGACCATGCCGGCCACCCGCAGATGGCAGCGCTCGATCGCCAGCATGAGGTTGCGCGCCGCCGAAATGTCGCAGGTCGAGACGCTCAGCTCGGCGCCGAGTTCCTCGCCGACCATGCCGCGGGGGTCGGCGACGCCGCGCTGGGCGTCGAGCGAGAAGCCCATCGGGATGAGATGCAGCGCCGCGCGCGGGCCATTGCCGCCGGCCTGCGCCGCCGCCTCCAGCACGCGCTGCATGTCGGCCTCGCCGACGCTGGCGCCATCGACCGCAAGCAGCGCGGCGTGGGTGCGCGAGGACAGCCGGCCGCCCGACATATTGACGACGACGCTCTCGACCTCGACGCCGGCCATGCGCTCGGCCGCATCGACCGCGAGGCGGATGGCGCCCTCGGCCGCGTCGAGATCGACGATGGCGCCGCCCTTGACGCCGCGAGAACGTTGTTGGCCGAGCCCCAGCACCTTGCAGCGATGCGTGCGCCCGCGCAGCGTCGCGCCGGGCTCCATCGGCAGCAGCCGCGCGATAAGGCAGACGATCTTCGAGCCGCCGACGTCGAGCACGGAGAGCACCGCGCTCTTGCGCGGCGAGAGCGGCCGCAGGCGGGGGGCGAGGGTGAGCGCGCTCAAGATTTGCCGCCCTTCTTGGCCTTGGCCGCCAGCGCCTGGGCGCGCGCATCGGCGGCTTCCGCCGTCAGCCGCGCGAAGGCGCGCCCAGCCTGGCGCAAGTCGAGCGCGAGTATCTGGCGTTCGAGAATCTGCGACTGGCGCTCCAGCTTCACCAGCGCCCTCACCGCCGAGACCGGATCGGTCTCCGGCAGCTTGACGTCGACGCCGGTTTTCATGTGCAGGTTCCAGCGCCGCTGAGCGACATAGACGCCGGCCTCGATCTTGCCGCGCAACTCCTGGGCGGCGTCGAGCAGCGATAGATATTCGGGCAGCCGCTTGTTGGCCCCGTCGCCGACGACGAAGGGCAGATTGTCGAGCCGCGCGTCGCGCAACTGGTCGAGCGCGGCCCCGTCGGCGGAGACGATGCTGACCTCGCCGTCGCGCTGCCAGAGCGCCACCGGCGCCCGCTCGGTCAATTCGATGACAAGGCGGTTGGGATAGAGTTTGCGCACGCTGGCGCTCACCACCAGCGGCGCCTTGAGCAAGCGGGCGCGGGCGGCGTCGACGTCGAAGAACGGCACGGAGCTGTTGGGGGTGACGCCGGCCAGATCAAGCACCTCGCGCGGGGCGAGCCGATCAACGCCGGAGATCGTCACCACTTTGACGCCGAAGCCGAATTCGCGCGCGACGAAATCGCCAAGACCGCCCTCGGAGGCCACGAAGGCCTGATACTGGCCGCCGCGCACCACCCCCAGGCCCGCCGCGGCGATGAGGAGCGTCGCCGCCAGCGCGACCCCGACGCCGCGCGGCGCCTTGCGCTCGATCCCCCAAAATCCCTTGGCGCGGCCGGCGCGCTCGCCGCGCAGCAGCACGCGCGGCGCGGCGGGGGT
>JAJYDD010000612.1 GCA_021777795.1 Pseudomonadota bacterium
AGGCACCTGAAGACCTCCGGCCTCGAACGCGCCCGCCATCAATATATGGCGGCGGCGACCAAACACGCCTTGCAGGCCGCCGGCCTCCCGGTTCTGGAGAGCCCCTCGCATATCGTGCCGCTGATGGTCGGCGACGCCGAGCGCTGCAAGGCGGCCAGCGATCTGCTGATGCGCCGGCACGCCATCTACATCCAGCCGATCAATTATCCCACCGTCGCTTTGGGAACCGAGCGGCTGCGCATCACGCCGACGCCGCGCCACAGCGAGGCGCATCTGGCTGATCTCGTCGAAGCGCTCGTCGATGTCTGGCGCACGCTCGATCTGCCCTTCGCCAGCGCCAAGATCCTGCCGCTGCGGCGTCCCGCCAGCCAGCTCGATCCGGCCTGCGCCTATCCCGAAATGCGCAAAGCGGCCGAGTGAGTCGCCGCCATGCTTCGCGAAGATCTGACCATCGTCCTTGACAATGCGCCGCCCGTCGTCCAGCCGGGACGACAGCGAGAGGCTAGAGAACGGACGGCGCGCGGCATGGCGTTTCCCTTTTGCGCCATCGTCGGCCAGGACGATATGAAGCTCGCCCTGCTGATCGCGGCGGTGGACCCCTCGGTCGGCGGCGTGCTGGCCTTCGGCGATCGCGGCTCCGGCAAGTCGACGGCGGTGAGGGCGCTGGCGGCGCTGCTGCCGCCCATGCGCGTCGTCGCCGGCTGCGCTTATAATTGCGCGCCGGAACGCACGGCGGGGCTTTGCGCCTGCGCCGGAGGCAAGGCGCAGAAAGCGGAATGGCGCAGCGCGCCGGTCGTCGATCTGCCGCTCGGGGCGACGGAGGATCGCGTCGTCGGCGCACTCGATCTGGAGCGCGCGCTGAGCGCGGGCGAGAAGCGCTTCGAGCCGGGCCTGCTGGCGCGCGCCAATCGCGGCTTCCTTTATATCGACGAGGCCAACCTGCTGGAGGATCATCTCGTTGATCTCCTGCTCGACGTCGCCGCCTCCGGAGTCAATCTCGTCGAGCGCGAGGGGCTCAGCGTCCGCCATCCCGCCCGCTTCGTGCTGATCGGCAGCGGCAACCCGGAAGAAGGGGAACTGCGGCCGCAGATGCTTGACCGCTTCGGCCTCGCCGTGGATGTGAAGACGCCGCAGGATGTCGCGACTCGCGTCGAAGTCGTCAAGCGCCGCGACGCCTTCGAGCGCGACCCCGAGGCGTTCCATAAGCTTTGGGCGGGCGAGGAAAAGAAGCTGCGCGCCCGCATCGCCAACGCCCGCGAGCGCATCGGCGACATTGCGACGCCCGACAGCGCGATCGAACGCGCCGCCCGCCTGTGTCTGGCGCTGGGCGCCGATGGCCTGCGCGGTGAATTGACGCTGATCCGCGCCGCGCGCGCCTATGCGGCGCTGGAGGGCGCGCGCGAAGTCGGCGACGCCGAGATGAGGCGCGTCGCGCCGATGGCGCTCGGCCATCGCCTGCGCCGCAATCCGCTCGACGACGCAGGCTCGGGCGCGCGCGTCGAGCGCGCGCTGGCCGAGACGTTCGGTTCGTGAGCATCGCCGAGGCGATCGCGACTCCCTGGCGGCGCGCGAGCCTCGCGGCGACCCTGTTCGCGCTCGATCCGCTCGACGACGGCCTGCGCTTGCGCGCGAGGCCGGGGCCGGCGCGCGAGACGCTGCTTGGCCGGCTCGGCGAGATGCTGGCGCCGCGCAAAATCCTGCGCATTCCCGCCGAGATCGCCGACGACCGCCTGCTCGGCGGCCTCGACGTCGCCGCGAGTTTGCGCGCCGGCAAGCCGGTCGCGCAGACCGGCGTGCTGACGGGCGCTGACGGAGGCGTGCTCGTCGTGGCGATGGCCGAGCGGATGCGCGGCGCCGTCGCCGCGCGGCTCGCGGCGGCGCTCGACCGGGGCGAAGCCGTTTTGCAGCGCGACGGGCTGTCGCTGGTCTTGCCGGCGCGCTTCGGCCTCGTGGCGCTCGACGAGGGACGGGATGACGAATCCGCGCCGCCCGCGCTCGCCGAACGCTGCGGCTATTGGGTGGAACTCGACGACGTCGCCCGGCGCGATATCGAGCCCGCGCTGTTTTCGGCGGACGAGCTGGCGCGGGCGCGAGCGCTTTTGCCCACGGTCGAAGCCGGCGACGGGGCGATCGAGGCGCTTGTCGCCATCGGCGCGGCGTTGGGCGTCGCGTCGCTGCGGGCGCCTCTGTTCGCGCTGCGGGCGGCGCGGGCGCTGGCGGCGCTGCGCGAGGCGGACGCCATCGAGGAAGAGGATATCGATCTCGCCGCAGCGCTGGTGCTCGGCCCGCGCGCGACGCGGATTCCGCCGCCGCGGGAGCCGGGGGCCGAGGAGGAACAGGCGGACGAGAACGAGCCGGCCGACGCGCCCTCGTCGCAGGACGGCGAGGAGGAATCCGCGCGCGAGGTCGAGGAGAGCGTGCAGGAGGCGGCGCGCGCGGCCGTGCCGCCGGGCCTGCTGGCGAGCCTTGCGGCCGCAATGGCGCGCCCCTTGCGCGCGAGCAGCGAGGGCAAGGCGGGCGCCGAAAGCTATTCGCGCACGCGCGGCCGGCCGCTCGACGCCCGGCCCGGCCCGCTCGCCGGCGGCCGGCTGG
>JAJYDD010000613.1 GCA_021777795.1 Pseudomonadota bacterium
CAAGGTCGTCGTGCCAGAGCAGACCTGCTGCGGCCAGCCCGCCTATAATTCCGGCGACCGCGCCGACGCCAAGGCGATCGCGCGCGCCACGATGCGCGCTTTCGCGTCCTGCGATTACGTCGTCGCTCCCAGCGGCTCCTGCGCCGGGATGCTGGCCAAGCATTATCCGGAACTGTTCGCCGACGAGCCCGATTCCGAGCGCGAGGCCGTCGCCTTCGCCGCCAAATGCCGGGAACTCGTCAGCTTCCTCGTCGATACCCTCGGCGTGAGCAAGGTGGACGCGATTTACGAGGGCGTCGTCACCTATCACGATTCCTGCTCGGGCCTGCGCGAACTCGGAATCCAGAGCCAGCCGCGCAAGCTGCTGGCGAGCGTGAAGGGCCTCAAGCTGACGGAATTGGAGGACAGCGACGTCTGTTGCGGTTTTGGCGGGACTTTCGCGGTCAAATATGGCGAACTCTCCGACGCCATCGTGACCAAGAAGAGCGCCAAAATCGCCGCCACTGAGGCCGACACCTTACTCGCCGGCGATCTCGGCTGCCTGCTCAACATGGCCGGCAAGCTCAGCCGCGAGGGGCGAAAGCTGCGCGTGCGCCACGTCGCCGAGGTGCTGGCCGGCATGACCGACGATCCCCCCATCGGCCAAGGGAACAACGAGGCAGCCGCCAAATGACCGTCGCGACGACGACGCCGCTCTTCAAGGGCAATGTCCACGAGGCGCTGCACGATCCGCGCCTGCAACGGGCGATGGCCTCGGCCGGCAATTTCGTGCCGCGCCGCGCGGCGGCGGCCGAGCGGCTGCCGGAGTTCGAGGCGCTGCGCGACAGCGCCCGCGACATCAAGACCCACACGCTGGCCCATCTCGACCTCTATCTGGAGGCCTACGAAAAGCGCGTCACCGAGGCCGGCGGGCATGTCCATTACGCCCGCGACGCCGAGGAGGCGCGGCGCATCTTCCTCGATCTCTGCAAGGCCCGCTCCGCCAAGCGCGTCACCAAGGGCAAGTCGATGATCTCCGAGGAGATCGGGCTCAATCAGGCGTTGGAGGCCCAGGGCATCGAGGCGGTGGAGACCGATCTCGGCGAATATATCATCCAGCTTCGCCACGAGGGGCCGTCGCACATCATCGCCCCCGCCATCCATGTCACTCGCGACGACGTGGAGGCCGATTTCCGCAAGGCGCATTTGCATTTGGCCCCCGACCGCGACCTGTCGCAGCCGGAAACCCTGCTGGCCGAGGCGCGCGAAATCCTGCGCCAGAAGTTTCTGTCCGCCGACATCGGCGTGACGGGCGCGAATTTCCTCATCGCCGAGACAGGAACCTCCGTCATCGTCACCAACGAGGGCAATGGCGATCTCACGCAGATCCTGCCGAAGGTCCATGTCGTCATCGCCAGCCTGGAGAAGATCACCCCGACGCTCGACGATGTCGCGCAACTGCTGCGCGTGCTCGCCCGCTCGGCGACCGGCCAAGATATGTCGGTTTACACCACGCTTTCGACCGGCCCGCGCCGTCCGGGCGATCCCGACGGGCCAGAGGAATATCACGTCATCCTGCTCGACAACGGCCGCTCGTCGATGCTGGCGGGAGAATTTTCGGAGATGCTGCGCTGCATCCGCTGCGGCGCCTGCATGAACCACTGTCCGGTCTATCAGGCCGTCGGCGGCCACGCTTACGGCTGGGTCTATCCGGGGCCGATGGGCGCGGTGCTGACGCCGTCGCTGATCGGCGTCAAGGAGGGCGGGCAATTGCCCAACGCGTCGACCTTCTGCGGCCGCTGCGAGGCGGTGTGTCCCATGCGCATCCCCCTGCCCAAGATGATGCGCCATTGGCGCGAGCGCGAGTTCGAGCGCCATCTGGAGCCGTCCAGCGTGCGCTATGGCCTGGGCGTCTGGGCGTTTTTCGCCAAGCGGCCCGCTCTCTATCGCTTCGCCACTGGCCTGGCCATGCGGGCGCTGGCGCTCGCCGGGCGCAACGCCGGCCGCTTCTCCTGGCTGCCGCTCGCCGGAGGCTGGACGCGCTACCGCGATCTCGCGGCGCCCCAGGGCGCCACGTTCCAGGCGCGCTGGCGGGCCAAGAGCGGGCCTGTGCAATGACCGCCCGCGACGAGATTTTCGCCAATATCCGCCGCTCGCTGCATGTGACGGGCGCCGAGGCGCCGCGCCGCGCCGCCGTCGCCGACCGGCTCGCCCGTTCGCCCTCGGGCCTCATTCCCGCGCGCGGGCAAGGCGGGATCGCGACTTTCAAGGCCGAGGCGGAGAGGGCGGCGGCGACGCTGGAGGAAGTCGCCGGCGCCGCCGACATCCCCGAGGCCATTGCCGATTACCTGCGCGCGCACAACCTGCCGGCGACGCTGCGCCTCGGCGCCGATCCGCGCCTGACCGCCCTGCCCTGGGAGCGCACGCCGCTGGAGCTGAGCCACGGCGCCTCCGATGGCCACGATCTCAACGCCGCCAGCGTTGCCTTCGCCGGCGTCGCCGAGACCGGCACGCTGGCTTTGGTCTCTGGCGCCGACAATCCGACGACGCTCAACTTCCTGCCCGACAATCACATCGTCGTGCTGTTCGCTGAGGATGTCGTCGGCGATCTGG
>JAJYDD010000614.1 GCA_021777795.1 Pseudomonadota bacterium
ACATCGAGGCGGTGCTCGGCGCCAAGAACTTCATCCCCGGCTTCGAGGACGGCCTCGTTGGCGCCAAGGCCGGCGAACAGCGCGTCGTCGAGGCGCGCTTTCCCGAGAATTACGCCACCGATGCGCTGGCCGGCAAAGCGGCGAACTTCGACGTCACGATCAAGAAGGTCGCCAAGGCTGAGCCGCTCGCCCTCGACGACGAGTTCGCCAAGGGCTTCGGTTTCGAATCGGTGGAGGCGATGCGCAAGACCATCCGCGAGCGGCTCGAAGACGATTACGCGAAAGTCTCGCGCGAGCGTGTCAAGCGGCGCCTGCTCGACGAACTCGCCAAGCGCTATAGCTTTGAAGTGCCGCAGGGCCTCGTCGAACAGGAGTTCGGCCAGATCTGGGGCCAGGTCGAGCGCGACCAGCAGGCAGGCGGCAAGAGCTTCGAGGCCGACGGCACGACCGAGGAGAAGGCGCGCGCCGAATATCGCGGCATCGCCGAGCGACGGGTGCGGCTCGGTCTCGTGCTGGCCGAGGTCGGTCGGCTGGCGGACGTCAAGATCACCGACGAGGAAATGACGCGCGCGCTCATCGAACGCGCCCGCGCCTTCCCCGGCCAGGAAAAGGAAGTCTGGGACTTCTACCGCAACAATCCCAACGCGCTGGCGGAATTGCGGGCGCCCATCTTCGAGGAGAAGGCGGTCGACCACATTCTCGGCCTCGCGAAGGTCGAGGAGCGCAAGCTTACGCCGGAGGAGCTGTTGAAGCCGGAAGAGGACGAGACGTCCACCGATTCGGCCCCCTCCGCTTAAGGCTAAGCGCAAGCTAAGCGACGGCGCCCCTTTTCCCGGGAACACGGGGCGCCTATGTTGCGGGTCTCAAGCGATTCCCGCTCGAAAGAAGGCTCCATGCGCGACATCGTCGACAACTATTATAATAACCTCGTGCCTATGGTGATTGAGCAATCGGCGCGGGGGGAGCGTTCGTTCGACATTTTCTCGCGCCTGCTGCGCGAGCGCATCATCTTCATGGTCGGCGCGGTCGAGGACGTTTCGGCCTCGCTCGTCGTCGCCCAGCTTCTCTTCCTTGAGGCCGACAATCCCAAGAAAGAGATCGCGATGTACATCAACTCGCCGGGCGGCGTCGTCACGGCGGGCCTGTCGATTTACGACACGATGCAGTTTGTGCGCCCGAAGGTGACGACGATGTGCATCGGCCAGGCGGCCTCGATGGGTTCGCTGCTGCTGTGCGCCGGCGAGGCCGGCAGCCGCTTCAGCCTGCCGAATTCGCGCGTCATGCTGCACCAGCCGTCTGGCGGCTTCCAGGGCCAGGCCTCGGACATCCAGCGCCACGCCGAGGACATCCTCAAGGTCAAGCGCCGGCTGAACGAGATTTACGTCAAGCACACGGGTCAGAGCTACGAGACGATCGACCGCACGCTCGACCGCGACCACTTCATGTCGGCCGAGGAGGCCAAGGCGTTCGGCATCATCGACGAGGTGATGACCAACCGCTCCGGAGAGGATCCGGAGCCGCCGAAGACGATGTGAAGGCGGCGGACCCGCCGCTGGACCTGAATTTGCATGCCGTTTGGGGATTGGCTAGGTTGTTAACCCTGCCGAGGGATCGGCAGGGAGAACCGGGCTGAAACTCGAAAGGCGGGTGGCGCGAGGGGGCGGGTCTACCCTTTGTTAGTGCGTGATATCTAGGCTTCAAGGTCGTCTGCTGATCGAATCGCGGGCGACCGTGCGGCCGGAAGGAGAACTGAAATGGCCAAGGCCGAAGGCGACGCCAAGAATACCCTCTATTGCTCGTTCTGCGGCAAGAGCCAGCACGAGGTTCGCAAGCTGATCGCCGGCCCGACCGTCTTCATCTGCGACGAATGCGTCGAGCTCTGCATGGACATCATCCGTGAAGAGAGCAAGACAGCGCTGGTGAAGTCGAAGGACGGGATTCCGACGCCGCGTGAGATCTGCAAGGTGCTGGACGATTACGTGATCGGCCAGTTCCAGGCCAAGCGCGTGCTCTCGGTCGCGGTCCACAACCATTACAAGCGGTTGAACCACGCCACCAAGCACAGCGACGTCGAACTGGCGAAATCCAACATCCTGCTGATCGGCCCTACCGGCTCCGGCAAGACGTTGCTCGCCCAGACGCTCGCCCGCATCCTCGACGTGCCGTTCACGATGGCGGACGCCACGACGCTGACGGAAGCCGGGTATGTCGGCGAGGACGTCGAGAACATCATCCTCAAGCTGCTCCAGGCCTCCGACTACAATGTCGAGCGGGCGCAGCGCGGCATCGTCTACATCGACGAGATCGACAAGATCAGCCGCAAGTCCGACAACCCCTCGATCACCCGCGACGTGTCGGGCGAGGGCGTGCAGCAGGCGCTTCTGAAGATCATGGAGGGCACGGTCGCCAGCGTTCCGCCGCAGGGTGGTCGCAAGCATCCGCAGCAGGAATTCTTGCAGGTCGACACCACCAACATCCTGTTCATCTGCGGCGGCGCCTTCTCCGGGCTGGAGCGCATCATTTCCGCGCGAGGCAAGGGGACTTCGATCGGCTTCGGCGCCAAGGTGCAGGCGCCCGACGACCGGCGCACC
>JAJYDD010000615.1 GCA_021777795.1 Pseudomonadota bacterium
CGCGCGGCAGAGCGGCGGCTTGGCGCAAAGTCTCCTCGGCGAGCGGGAGTTGCTTGGAGAGCGCGTAGGAGAGCCCGAGGTTGCTCAGCACTGCCGGCTCATTGGGGGAGATTTTCAGCGATTCCCGATAGAACGCCTGCGCGCGGGCGTGATCGTCGAGCCGGTCGGCGACCGACCCCTGCACAGACAGATAATCCCAATTCGGCCGGTCGGACGGATAGGAGCGCGTCAGCACGTCGCGCGCCTGTTCGAGATCGCCGTTGTCGGCGAGCGCCTTGCCGTATTCGCCGAGCACTTCGTAATCCTTCGGCGCCTTGACGGCCGCCGCCTGCATCACCGCCGCCGCCTCCTTGTAGCGAGTCAGCGCCCGGAGCGCCCGCGCGTAGTTGATGGAGGCGTATTTCTCGCCGGGATGGGCGGAATAGATCTTCTCCCATCGGTCGGCGTAAGCGCGCAGACCCGCCTCGTCCTGGGGCAACGGCGCTGTCGTCTGGCCCGAGATCGACCCCGTCACGTCGCTGAAATCGCGGCAACCGCCGAGCGCGAGCGCCGCGACGACCCCGAGGACGCCGCAAAAACGAAAGGGAGAAGGAAGCGGCATTCCGGGCTCTTCAAGGGTTCGTGAGGCAAGCCCGACAATATTTTGTTAACCCTAACGACCCGTTAACGCTGCGGCGACGCCGTTTACACGCGCCGCCGTTGCGGCAGGAAGCGGGCCGGGGTTGGACCCCGCCCGCCACGCGGAACGCCCGCGCGCTCAATCCACGCCGAGCGCGACGTTGGAAACCGCCGCGCCCCAATTGTCGACGCCGCCGCCGTTGGCGCTGCGCTGTTTCTTGAATTCCATCCGCGCCAGTTGGTCGCGATGCACCTCGTCCGGCCCGTCGGCGAGGCGCAGCAGGCGCGCCGTCGCATAGGCCGCCGCCAGCCCGAAATCATTGCCGGTGCCCCCGCCGCCGAAGACCTGGATCGCCCAGTCCGTCACCTGACAGGCCATGTTGGGCACGGCGATCTTTATCATCGCGATCTCGGCCTTGGCCTCTTTGGCGCCGACCGTATCCATCATGTGGGCGGCGCGCAGCGTCAGCAGTCGCGATTGCTCGATGAGGATGCGCGCCTCGGCGACGCGCTCGCGGGTGACCGATTGCTCGGCGATCGCCTTGCCGAAGGCGACGCGCTGTTCGGCGCGGCGACACATCTTGGCGAGCGTGCGCTCGGCCAGCCCGATGAGGCGCATGCAATGATGGATGCGGCCGGGCCCCAGCCGCCCCTGCGCGATCTCGAAGCCGCGGCCCTCGCCGAGCAGCATGTTGGCGGCAGGCACGCGCACGTTGTCGAAGGCGACCTCCGAGGCGCGATCCGGCATGCCGTAGAAGCCGAACACCGGCAGCGCCCGCTTGACGGTCACGCCCGGCGTGTCCTTAGGGACCAGGATCATCGACTGCTGCTTGTAGGTCTCGGCGCCGGGGTCCGTCTTGCCCATGAAGATGATGATCTTGCAGCGCGGGTCGGTCGCGCCGGTCGTGTACCATTTGCGGCCGTTGATGACGTAATGGTCGCCGTCGCGGGTGATCGCGCTTTCGATGTTGCGCGCGTCGGACGAGGCGACGTCGGGCTCGGTCATGGCGAAGGCGGAGCGGATTTCGCCGGCGAGCAGCGGCGCCAGCCATTGCCGCTGTTGCTCGGGCGTGCCGTAGCGCGCCAGCACCTCCATGTTGCCGGTGTCGGGCGCGTTGCAGTTGAACACCTCGGGCGCGAGATGCGAGCGGCCCATGATCTCGCACAGCGGCGCATATTCGAGATTGCTGAGCCCCGCGCCGTGCTCGGAATGCGGCAGGAACAGGTTCCACAATCCGGCTTGACGGGCCAGCGGCTTCAGTTCCTCGACGATGGGCTGCACGCGCCACGGGCCGAGATCCTCGGATTCGCGATGGAAGCGCGCTTCGTTGGGGTAGATGCGCTCCTCCATGAAGGCGCTGAGTTTTTCTTCGAGCCCCCGCACCCGCTCGGTTTTTTCCGGAATCATCGCGACCTCCCTTGCAGCTTCGTTTCCCTCTTACATCAGGCGTTATCATCTGGCAATATCGTCTGACGATTTTAGGTTGACACATAGTCGGGGATCGACAAGTCTGGCGAGGGAATGGGAGGCGGAGGGGATGGACGGGCGCGTAACCTTGCCCGAGGAGACGCCCAGCGCCGCCGCGCGCGTCGTCAAGGCGATCGTGCGCGGCCTTTACGAGGGCCTTTACGCGCCGGGGCAGCGGCTCGCCGAGCCGGAACTGATGGCGCAGTTCGGCGTCGGCCGCAGCACCGCGCGCGAAAGCATCCGCCTCATGGAATCCGAGGGGCTGGTGACGGTGCTGCCGCATCGCGGCGCGATGATCCGGCGCATGTCGGCTGAGGAGGCGCTCGACGCGCTGCTGGTCATGGAGCTTTGCATCGGGCTGGCGGCGCGCCAAGCCGCCGAGCGCGTCGCGGTCAAGGGCGGGCAAGCCTTGGAGGAGGCGTGGCGCGCGTTGCAGCGGTTTCGCGCCGCGCCGCACGGCTATGATTTCATCGCCGCGCGCAATCGTTTCTATCGCGCC
>JAJYDD010000616.1 GCA_021777795.1 Pseudomonadota bacterium
GCGCGGGCGCGTAGAGCGCGACCGCGCGGGGATTATAGGCGCCATAGGCCGCTGCGACGACGGCGGCCAGAATGACGAATTTGAGGAGTCGCAGCAAAAACGTCACCGAAAGCCTTTCCGCGCAAGCCGCGACAGGATAGCGCAAAAATCCCGCCCCGCGCGACGCTCTTAAATTTTCCTTAATCAAATCGGTGCGGGTTCACGTCTCGACCGGCGTGTAGACCGTCAGCTTGACGGCGGGATCCTCGTTGCACTGGAAGGTCGCGTATTCATAGGTGGTCCAGCCGCGCGCCGCGTGGCGCAGGCGCTTGACGCCGGAGGGCGCGGCGCGCACGTCATGCGCCTCCCACCATTCGCGAAAGCCCGGACAGCCGGCCTCCAGCTCCGCCACCAGCGCCGCGAAGGCGGGATCGCCGGCGAAGGCGTCATAGGAGACGCGGAACTGCGCGACCATGCGGCGCGCCTGCGCCTCCCAGCCCTCGCCAAACAAGGCGCGACCCGCCGGATGGGTCAGCACAAAGGCGAGGATGTTGGGCGGCGCGCCGCTCTCAAGAAAGCCGCCGCCATACATTTCGAGCGCCGCGGCGTTGACGGCCAGCACATCCCAGCGCCGGCCGGCGAGATAGGCGGGCTGCGGGAAACGCTCGATCATGCGGACAAGCGCCGGCGGCGCGGCCTCGGGCGCGAAAGCCGCGCGCAGGGGCTCAGCGGCGAGCTTGCGCAAGTGGTCGGCCTCGGCGGGGTCGAGCCTTAGCGCCCGCGCGAGGCCGTCGACGACGCCGGCCGAGGGCCGCCCGCCCCGTCCCTGCTCCAGTCGCGTGTACCAGTCGACGCCGATGCCGGCGGCTTCCGCGATTTCCTCGCGGCGCAGCCCCGGCGTGCGGCGGCGGCGCAGGCTCGGCTGCGCCTCGGGATCGAGCCGGCGCCGGCGCGTGCGCAGGAAATCGCCGAGGGCCTGGGCGTATCGGTCGCTCATGGGGGCATCCTCCAGTCCCAGGATCATACCGGGTCTTCATGGGCGCCGACAGAGCCGCTAGCTTGGCCTCGTTCCCCTGGAGCCGCTCCATGAAAGCCGCCGTCCTCAATGCCTTCGGCCAGCCATTTTCGCTGGAAACGCTGCCCGATCCCGTCGCCGGCCCCGGCGAGGCGGTGGTCGACGTCGCCGCCGCCCGCGTATTGACCTATACGCGCGACATCGTCAGCGGCGCGCGCGCCTACAATATCCAACTTCCGGCGGTCCTCGGCGGCGGCGGCGTCGGACGCGTGGCGGCGCTCGGGCCGGACGCCACGCGACTCAAGATCGGCGACTGGGTGTTGTGCGATCCGACCTTGCGCTCGCGCGACGATGCGCTGACGCCCGACATCGCTTTGCAAGGCATCGTCGCCCGGGGCCCGGGCGGCGAACGCCTGCAACGCCGCTACGCTGGCTCCTTCGCGCAAAAGATGCTCTCGCCGCTGGAAAACCTGCATCCGCTCGGCGACATCGCCGCCGAGGACGCGCCGCGCTGGTGCGCCTTGGCGACGATGCTCGTGCCCTATGGCGGCCTGCTGGCGATCGACTTCCGCCCCGGCGAAACGCTCGTCGTCAGCGGCGCGACCGGCAATTTCGGCGGCGCGGCGGTGACGCTGGGGCTGGCGATGGGCGCCCGCGCGGTGCTCGCGCTCGGCCGCAACGCCGAGACGCTGGCGGGGCTGGAGCGGCGCTTCGGCCCGCGCGTGCGCGGCCTGCCGTTCAGCGGCGACGCCGAAGCCGACGCGGCGCGCATCCGAGCCGCGGCGCCCGCAGCGGTCGACGCCGTGCTCGACATCCTGCCGCCGCAGGCCGAACCCGCCTATACCCGGGCGGCGATCCTGTCGCTGCGCGAGTTCGGCCGCGCGGCGCTGATGGGCGGCCAGCAATACGATTCCTGATTACGCGCTTGCGTCAGCTTGGGTTTGCGAGTAGAACAAAGCACGAACATATTGTTTTCGAAGGAGTTTGGCGATGGCGCGCAATCGGGTCTAATTCCAGAAAGGCCTCAGCGAAGCCGATTTCGACAAAAGCTACGGAACCGAAGAGCAATGCCATGCGGCGCTCGTCGCATGGCGCTGGCCAGCCGGGTTCGAATGTCCGGATTGTTGCGGCCACAATCATTGCGTCGTTACGCGCGGAGCGCGGCGGCTGTTCCAGTGCAACGCCTGCCGCAAGCAGACTTCCATCAAGGCTGGGACGATTTTCGCCTCAAGCAAACTGCCGCTGCGCATCTGGTTCAAGGCGATCTATCACGTCACGCAATCCAAGAAAGGCATTTCCAGCATCGAACTCAGCCGCAGACTCGGCATCACCCAGACGGCCGCCTGGATGATGAAGCATAAACTCGGGCAGGTCATGCTGGAACGCAACGCGAGCAGGCGTTTGAAGGGATTCGTGCAGATGGACGACGCCTATATCGGCGGGGCTCATCCCGGCCGACGCGGGCGCGGCGCAAGCGGCAAGACGCCTTTCGTCGCGGCCGTCGCCACGACCGAGGACGGCAAGCCCGATCAGATCATCCTGCGGCGCGTCAAGGCGTTCAGTAAATTCGCCATCCGCAAGCTCTC
>JAJYDD010000074.1 GCA_021777795.1 Pseudomonadota bacterium
CTGGAGGTGCGCGGCCGCGACGTGCCATTCCTGCTGGAGGACGGCCAACCCATCGGCCGGCTGGTGTTCGAGCCGCTGTCAGGCCCGGCCGATGCGCTTTACGGCGCGATCGGCGGCTCCAACTATCAGGGCCAGGGGCTCAAACTGTCGAAGCATTTCCGCAACTGGGGCGAAACATGAAGAAGGCGGGCGCGCCCTCGGCGCTGAAGGTGCAGGCGGTGCTGGGCGACAAGTTCGAGGTGCTGGAGTTCGACGCCGGCACCCGCACGGCGGCGGACGCCGCGGCGGCGGTCGGCTGCGAGGTGGCTGAGATCGCCAAATCGCTGCTGTTCCGGACGCGCGACAGCGGCCGGCCGGTGCTGGTGGTGGCGAGCGGCGTCAACCGGGTGGACGAGAAGAAGGTGGCGGCCGTGATCGGCGAGAAGATTTCGCGGGCGGATGCGGATTTTGTGCGCGAGAACACGGGCTTCGCGATTGGCGGCGTGCCGCCGATCGGCCACGCGGTCGCGCCGCTGACGCTGATCGACGAGGATTTGCTGAAGCTGGAGACGATCTGGGCGGCGGCGGGGACGCCCAACGCGGTGTTTAAGCTGACGCCGGGGGAGTTGGTGGAGTTGACGGGCGGGCGCGTGGCGGGGGTGAAGGTGGGGTGAATCGGCGGCTCCCACTGGGCGCCCGGCGCTAACGCTTGCCGATATGTAGAAAATCATGTAGATTTTTGAACATGGGGGAAAACGCGCGCTTCTCTTGGGACGATGGCAAGCGCGAGAGGAACTTGGCCAATCATGGCTACGATTTTGCGGACATGGAAGAGGCGTTCGACAATCGGTTTTGCCTCACCCGCCGCGACAGCCGCAAGGATTACGGCGAAGAGCGTTACAATCGGCTCGTGGAATTCAGGGGGCGCGTGCTCAACATCACCTTCACGCCGCGCGCCGGCCGCTTTCACCTAATTTCCGTGCGTCCCGCCAGCCGTGAGGAAAGAACCGTCTACCATGACAAAAAGCCGTGAAAAACCTGCCGCCGGACTCACGGATTGGGCGCGGGTCGACGCCTTCACCGACGACGAGATCGAGCGCATGGCCGCCAACGACACGGACAACCCGGCCACGAGCACGGATGACTGGATCGACGCGGTGGCGGGTCCGACGCCGGCCAAGACGCCGGTCAACGCCAAATTCGACCGCGATGTCGTGGATTGGTTCAAGGCGCAGGGGCGTGGTTATCAATCGCGCATGAACGCGGTTCTGCGCTCCTACATGCAGGCGAAGACCGGGACGCGAGGGCCTTGAATTCTGGCGAAGCGGCGGCCTCACGCACCTCTTGCGCTCCCCCACCCTTTCCACTATGCACCCGCTCACCTGAGAACCGCCCGGCTGGGCTGCCGTGGCGGTTCTTTTTCGCGTCAACCGACGCGAGCGGCGCTTCATCGCGCCGTCCCCTGCCACAGGGCTGTGCAAGCCCGGGAGTGCCAAATGCCCAAGTTGAAGACGAAATCGGGCGCCAAAAAGCGCTTCAAAGTCACCGGGACCGGCAAGGTCGTCTACGCCCACGCGGGCAAGCGCCACGGCATGATTAAGCGCACCACCAAGCAGATTCGCAATCTGCGCGGGACCAATGTGCTGTTCAAGACCGACGGCGACAACATCAAGAAATACTTCCTGCCGAATAGCTGACCCGGAGATCTGAACGATGGCACGCGTAAAACGCGGCGTAACCGCCCACGCCAAACATAAAAAAGTTCTCAAGCAGGCCAAAGGCTTCTTCGGCCGCCGCAAGAACACCATCCGCGCCGCCAAGGCCGCAGTCGATAAGTCGCTGCAATACGCCTACCGCGATCGCAAGAACCGCAAGCGCGAGTTCCGCGCGCTGTGGATCCAGCGCATCAACGCGGCGGTGCGCGAGCATGGCATCACCTATTCGCGCTTCATCGCCGGCCTCATCGGCGCCGGGATCGAGGTGGACCGCAAGGTGCTGTCGGATCTCGCCATCACCGAGCCGGCGGCTTTCGCCGCCATCGTCGAGAAGGCCAAGGGGCATTTGCCCAAGGCGGCGTAAAGCTCCCCCTCCCTGGCTCTCCCCCGCAAGGGGGGAGGGAAGGCCGCGGCGACGCGGCGCGTTCATATCGTGCGAGCCATGTCCGACTTAGCCGCCCTGCGCGAACAGACCCTTGCCGCCATCGCCGCCGCCGCCGACGAGCCGGCGCTGGAGGTGGTGCGCGTCGCCGCCCTCGGCAAGAAGGGCGCGATCTCGGCGCTGCTCGCCACGCTCGGCAAGATGTCGCCCGACGAGCGCCGAACCGCCGGCGCCGCGATCAACGCGCTGAAGGACGAGACGACGGAGGCCCTCGCCGCCCGCCGCGCGCTGCTGAAAGCCGCAGCCCTCGAAGCCCGGTTGAAGGCCGAAAGCCTCGATGTGACGCTGCCGGTGCGGGCTGCGGGAATCGAGACCGGCCGCATCCACCCGATCTCCCAGGTGATCGATGAGATCACCGCGATCTTCGCCGATCTCGGCTTCGCCATCGCCGAGGGGCCGGACATCGAGAGCGACGATTACAATTTCACCAAGCTGAACTTCCCGCCCGGCCATCCCGCGCGCGAAATGCACGACACGTTCTTCTTCCAGCCCGACGCCTCCGGCGAGCGCAAGCTTTTGCGCACCCACACCAGCCCGGTTCAGGTGCGCACGATGCTGGCGCAAAAACCGCCGATCCGCGTCATCTGTCCGGGGCGCACCTATCGCACCGATTTCGACCAGACCCACACGCCGATGTTCCATCAGGTCGAGGGCCTCGTCATCGATCGCGAGGCCAATCTCGGCCATCTGATGTGGCTGCTGAAGGAGTTCTGCAAGGCGTTCTTTGAGGTCAAAGACGTCAATATGCGCTTCCGGCCGAGCTTCTTTCCCTTCACCTCGCCCTCGGTCGAGGTCGACATCCAGTGCCGGCGCTCGGGCGGCGAAATCCGCTTCGGGGAGGGCGAGGATTGGCTGGAGATTCTCGGCTGCGGCATGGTCCACGCCAATGTGCTGCGCAATTGCGGGATCGACCCCGACGAATACCAGGGCTTCGCCTGGGGCATGGGCATAGACCGCATCGCCATGCTCAAATACGGCCTGCCGGATTTGCGCGATCTGTTCGACGCGGACTTGCGCTGGATCCGGCATTACGGCTTCCGCCCGCTCGACATTCCCTCGCTGGCCGCCGGCCTCACCGGCTAGCCTCGGCGGCGTCTTTGCCGCTAAGAAGGGCGCCCAACCCCGCGAGAGATCCTTGCACGCCCCCGGCCACAACCGCCCGCGCAATTCCGGAACGCCGCTCGATCCGTCCTGGTTCGAGGGCGTCGGCGTCAACGCCAGCGCGGTCGAGCGGCGCGCGGCGAGCCTGACGGCGCGGCGTTCGGTCAAGAAGGAATATCAGGCCGCCTGGCTCGTGCAGGCGCTGACTTGCATCGACCTGACGACGCTGGCCGGCGACGACACCCCCGGCCGCGTGCGCCGGCTCTGCGCAAAGGCGCGCCGGCCGCTAAGCGAGGATCTGCTCGCCGCGCTGGAGCTTGACGCGCCGCCGACGGTCGGCGCGGTCTGCGTCTATCCGACGATGGTTGCCCCGGCGGTCGCGGCGCTGGCGGGTTCGGGCGTTCCCGTCGCCTCGGTCGCCACCGGCTTTCCGGCGGGGCTGACGCCGCTGCCTCTGCGCCTCGCCGAAATCGCTTATGCCGTCGAGCAGGGCGCGCGCGAAATCGACATCGTCATCAGCCGCGCCCACGTCCTCAACCGCGATTGGGCGGCGCTCTACGACGAGGTGCAGGCGATGCGCGCGGCCTGTGGATCGGCGCATCTGAAGGCGATCCTCGCCACCGGCGATCTCAAGACGCTGCGCAACGTCTATGCGGCCTCGATGGTCGCCATGCAGGCGGGCGCCGATTTCATAAAAACCTCCACCGGCAAGGAAGACGTCAACGCGACGCTGCCGGTCAGCCTCGTGATGCTGCGGGCGTTGCGCGATTACGGCGAGCGCACCGGCTTTTCCATCGGCTTCAAGCCCGCCGGCGGCCTGCGCACCGCCAAGGACGCGCTCAACTGGCTCATCCTGATGCGCGAGGAACTGGGCGTCGCCTATACGCGCAACGACCTGTTCCGCATCGGCGCCAGCGGGCTGCTCACCGACATCGAGCGCCAGTTGGCGCATTACGCGACCGGGCGTTATTCCGCGAGCTACGCCCATGCGATGGCGTGAGCGCGGCGCCCCCCTCACCCAACCCTCTCCCCGCCAGTGGGGCGAGGGCTAAAGGCCGCTCATGGGCAAGATCGCCGACATCCTCAAGACGATGGAATACGGACCTTCGCCGGAAGCCTCGGACGCCGTGCGCGCCTGGCTCCTGCTGCATGACCAGGGCTTCGGCCATTTCATCAACGGCGCCGTCACCAAGCCCGGCGCCCTGTTCGAGGTCCGCGATCCCTCCACCGCTACGCAGATCGCCGCCGCCACGCAAGGAACGGGCGCCGATGTCGAGGCCGCCGTCGCCGCCGCGCGCGCCGCGCAGCCCGGCTGGGCGGCGCTGCCCGGCCATGAGCGGGCGAAATATCTCTACGCGCTGGCGCGGCTGACGCAGAAGCGCGAGCGCTTCCTGGCTGTGCTGGAAGCCCTCGACAACGGCAAGCCGATCCGCGAGACGCGCGACATCGACATTCCGCTCGTCGCCCGCCATTTCTACCATCACGCCGGCTGGGCCTCGCTGATCGCCTCCGAGTTTCCGGGGAGCCGCCCGGTCGGGGTCTGCGGGCAGATCATCCCGTGGAATTTCCCGCTGCTGATGCTGGCCTGGAAGGTGGCGCCGGCGCTGGCCGCCGGCAATACGGTCGTGCTGAAACCAGCCGAATTCACCCCGCTGACGGCGTTGGCCTTCGCCGAAATCTGCGTCGAGGCGGGGCTGCCGGCGGGCGTGGTCAATATCGTCACCGGCGATGGCGAGACCGGGGCGGCGCTGGCGGCGCATGAGGGCGTCGATAAGATCGCCTTCACCGGTTCGACCGATGTTGGCCGGCTCATCCGCCGCGCCACGGCGGGATCGGGCAAGCGCCTGTCGCTGGAGCTTGGCGGCAAATCGCCGTTCCTCGTCTTCGACGATTGCGATCTCGACAGCGCCGTGGAAGGCGTCGTCGACGGCATTTTCTTCAACCAGGGGCAGGTCTGTTGCGCGGGCTCCAGGCTGCTGGTCGCCGAGAGCGTCGAGGCGCGCTTTGTCGCCCGGCTCAAGACCCGCATGGCGCGGCTGACCGTCGGCGCGCCGCTCGACAAATCCACCGACATCGGCGCCATCGTCGATCCCTCGCAGTTGCGCCGCATCCAGGGACTCGTCGAGGCCGGCCGCGCCGAGGGAGCGGAGATTTTCCAGCCGGAGACCAAGCTGCCGGCGACGGGCTCGTTCTACCCGCCAACGCTCGCCTGCCGCGTCGAGCCCGCCAATATTCTGGCGCGCGAGGAAGTTTTCGGCCCGGTGCTGGCGACGATGACTTTTCGCACGCCCGACGAGGCCGTCGCGCTCGCCAACAACACGCGCTACGGGCTCGCCGCCTCGGTGTGGACGGAAAACATCAACCGCGCCTACGAGGTCGCCTCGCGGCTGAAGGCCGGCGTGGTGTGGATCAATTCGACGAACCTGTTCGACGCCGGCGCCGCCTTCGGCGGCTATCGCGAAAGCGGCTTCGGCCGCGAGGGCGGGCGCGAGGGGCTGGCCGAATATCTCACCGTCGCCGATCTCCCCCGCAAGCCGGTTGCCGCGAACCCGGCGCGCTTCAGCGCCGCTCCCGGCCCCGCCGCGCCCGGCCTCGACCGCACGCCGAAAAACTATATCGGCGGCCAGCAGGCGCGGCCCGACGGCGGCGCCGTCTATTCCGTGCGCGACCCGCAAGGCCGCGCGCTCGGTCAAGCGGGCTTGGGCGGGCGCAAGGACATCCGCAACGCCGTCGAGGCCGCCGCCAAGGCGACGGGCTGGGCGGGCGCCACGGCGCATAACCGCGCCCAGGTGCTTTATTATATCGCCGAGAATCTCTCGGCGCGGGCGAAGGAATTCGCCGAGCGGCTGCGCGCGATGACCGGCGAGCCCGGCGAGAGCGAGGTCGAAGCCGCCATCCAGCGGCTGTTCTTCTACGCCGGCTTCGCCGACAAATACGACGGCGCGGTGCGCGCCGGCCCCAGGAAATTCGTGACGCTGGCGATGAACGAGCCCTATGGCGTCCTGGGTATAGTCTGCCCCGACGAGGCGCCGCTGCTGGCGCTGATCTCGCTGGTCGCGCCTGCGATCGCGGTCGGAAACGCCGTCGTCGCCGTCCCCAGCGCCGCGCATCCGCTGGCGGCCACCGATTTCTATTCCGTGCTCGACACTTCCGATCTGCCCGGCGGCGTCGTCAATATCGTCACCGGCGAGAACGACGCGCTGGCGCTGACGCTGGCCGAACACGACGGCGTCGATGCGCTGTGGCGGGCGGGGCCGAACGCAGGCGAAAAGCGGCTGGAGGAAGCCTCCGCCGGCAATCTTAAGTCCACCTGGATGCTGGGCGAAGGCGTCGATTGGGCTCAGGCGCAGGGGCGCGAGTTTCTGCGCCGCGCCTGCGAGATCAAGACCATCTGGACGCCTTACGGCGAGTGAGGCGTCATTTGGCCTGCGGCGAGATGATGAGCGCCTCGTCGCCGAAATAATTGGCGCGGAAATTCATCACGTGCTCGGGCATGGCGGCGATGAGCGCGTCGCGGTGGAAATCGAAGCGCTCGCGCCGGCAGATGAGGAATTTGCAGGCCGAGGCGAAGGATTCGCGGTCGACGACGGCGAAGAGTGCGAATTCCGGATTGGCTTTCAACCAATCGGCGACCGCGACCGTCAGCGCCGGATAGCGCGGATGCAGCACGTCGTCGAGGCAGAGGATTCCCTGGTGATGCAGCGTCGCCTTGGCCAGTTGCAGATCGTGCAGCACGCCGTCGTAACCATGCGCGCCATCGACATGCAGGAACCTTAGCGGGCCGCCGACGAACTGCCGGTAGCCTTCGCGCGTGAGATTATGCGTCGCCGCTTTCTGCACCGCGACGATGTCCATGTTGACGCCGGCGGCGCGGCAGTTGGCCAGAAAACGCTCGGCGATCTCCTCGTCGGGCCAGGTGAAGACGTCGGTCGCGATGGCGCGTTCACCGGGCGCGACGCAAAGCGCCAACGCGATGAAGAAACGGCCTTCGAAGACGCCGATCTCCGCGACATGGCCGCGCAGGCCCGCGGCGCTTTGCGCGGCGAGCAGATGCGCGGCGACGACGGCCGAGATCTTCGACGACGCGCCTTTGACGGCGTTGAACGATTTGGCGAGGTAGCGTTCGGCGGCTTCCGGCAGCGGCATGATCGTCTCGATCTCCCTTCTGTCCTCGGCGGCCGGGGCCGCTTCGGGTTGCTATAGCAGGAGATGAAGTTCGGCGCCGGGATGGAAACAGTTCACGCCGCCGCGGAGGCGGCGCTCGTCCTCGACGCCAGCGCCACGGTGTTGCGGCCGGCCTTCTTGGCCTCGTAGAGCGCACGATCGGCCTCGCGCACCAGCCATTCGCTGGTGGCGTCCGCGCCGGCGGGCGACCAGCCGGCGGCGCCGGCGCTGATCGTGACGATGTTGTAATCGCTTCCGCTATGGGCGATCTGAAGTCGGCGCACCGCGCGCAGAATGCGGGTGGCGATGGTTGCCGCGCCGGCTTCGTCCATGCCCGGCAGCAGCACGCAAAATTCCTCGCCGCCATAGCGGGCCGCCAGATCGCTCGGCCCACATACGGAGCGCGAAATCGTCTGCGCGATGAGCCGCAAGCATTCGTCGCCGCTCGGGTGGCCATAGGAATCGTTATACGGTTTGAACCAATCGACGTCGATCATCACCAGCCCGACGCTGCAATCGAAGCGCCGCGCGCGCACGCACTCGCGCGCCAGCGCGGCGTCGAAAGCCCTGCGGTTGGCCAGGCCCGTCAGCGGATCCTGGCTCACCAGCGCCTGGAGGCGCAACGTCGCCTCGGCCAGATCGTCCTCGATCGCCTTGCGCGCCGAAATGTCGCGCAGCGCGCCGATGACGCCGATGGGTTCGTCCGTCGCGGGGTCTCTAGGGGCGCGAAGCTGCGCCTCGACCCAGATCCATCGCTTGTCCTTGTGCTGCATCCGATGGGCAAGCGATAGTCGATTGGATCTGCCGGCCACAAGCGCCCGCAACGCCTGCTCAACCTGCGAGGCGTCCTCGGGATGGATCGTCTCAAGCCAGACGGCGCCGAGCATCTCGTCGGGCGCAAACCCCAGACTCTCCTGGCAGGCCGGCGAGACGTACTGGCATACGAGGTTTCTGTCGAGTTGGAACACCATGTCGGTGCTGTGATCGGCCAGCAGCCGGTAACGCGCCTCGCTGGCCTTGAGGCGCTGTTCGGCCGCCACGCGCGCCTGGATGTCGCGCACGATGACCAGGCGTTGGCGCTGTCCGTCGGCGCCCTCCACCGTCCGCCCGGTCGTCTCCACCCAGACATAGTCCCCGTCCTTGCGGCGCATGCGGTAGGTGAGCATGGTGTCGGCCGGGGCGCCGCCGAGGATAGGCAGCACCAGCGGCGCGTCATCGGGATGGATGGCGTCCTTGAGCTGCATGGCGACCGTTTCTTCCGGCTCGAAGCCCAAAAGCTTGCGACAGGCCGGCGAGGCGTAGACCCGTCGGCCGTCCGCGCCGATGAGCAGGATGAGATCGGTCGAGTTCTCGAACAGAAAGCGGTAGCGCGCTTCGCTCTCCTGAAGCTTGCGCTCGGCCTCGACCCGCTGCTGGATGTCGCGCCCGACGGAGTGGATCGCCCTGACGCGCCCCTCGGCGTCGAACAGCGCCCGATTGGTCCAGGCGATCCATCGCGTCTCGCCGGTTGGCAGGACGACCTCGTTCTCGGCGGAGACGCTCTCTCGCGTCGCACAAACCCGCCGCCAATGTTCCGCCACCGCCGCGCGCTCGGCCTCGGGCACGAAATCGAACAGGTTCTTGCCAATCATCTCCTCGACGGCCATGCCGTAGAAATTGGCGTGGGCGGCGTTGACGTAGCTCAGTTCGCCGGCGGGCGTGGCGAGCGACACGAATTCGGATTGGTCCTCGACCAGACCGCGGTAACGCTCCTCGCTTTCCCGCAACAGGCGCTTCATTTCGACCAGTGCGGTTATGTCCGTCACCACGCCGATCGAGACCCAGTTGCTCCCAGAAGGATGTTCCTGGAGAACGGCGGAGATCAGAACATCGAGAACGCCGCCGTCCTTCTTCACCATCTGATATTGGACATTGTCACAACGCCCGCGACGCAAAAAATCGGGAAGCACATCATTGACGGCGCGCTCGCGCGATTCAGCGGTGAAGAACGCGGTCAACCGACGCCCGATCGCCTCCTGTCGGTCATAGCCGAGCTTGGCGAGCCATACATCGCTGACCCACCTCAACTCGCCCGCTTCGTTGACGGAGTGCATCATCGCCGGTGCGGCGGATATCCGCCGATAAAACTCGGCGCGCGACAAGACCTCGCCCTCGGCGTTGTCGGCGCCTGGCCTTGCGGCGTCCCGGCGGGCGGAATTTGCGGCGTCCGATGATCCGCGCACTCTCCATCACTCCCGAAATCGACAAGCCCGAGGCAAAGCCTCGCGCCGCGCTCTAGCGGCGATGAATGTTCGAATCTGTCGCCGCGTCCCGAAGCGCGCAGCCCCTGGCGCGGCAAAACCGCCGTTTTCTTGCATTTTCCCTGCACGATGCCGCGCGCGGGTTGTGAATTCGTTAAACCGCAACCCAACATCCGAACCAAAGGTGGCCGTGGGCGGGGCGCCTTGCCAGGGGCGCCAAAACCTGCTTCACTTGTCCAGTCAACCGGGCGTCGTGGAACATGAGCCTTGCGCTGAACGCGGAACGGGACCGGCCGCTTTATCTGCAACTCGTCGACGCCCTGCGCGCCGAGATCGCAGCCAAGCGGGCGGGCGAGCGCATCGACAGCGAGCCGGCGCTGGCCGAGCGCTTTGGCGTCAGCCGCTTCACCGTCAGCCGCTCCATCGAGGTTTTGGTGGACGAGGGGCTGATCCGGCGCCGACAGGGGCTCGGCAGTTTCGTCGCCCCGCCGCCGTTGCGCCGTCAGCCCTCTTATCTCTCAAGCTTCACCGACGCGGTCGAAGCGCAGGGCCGCGTCGCGA
The DNA here is from genome assembly GCA_021777795.1 of Pseudomonadota bacterium. GTDB lineage: Bacteria > Pseudomonadota > Alphaproteobacteria > Rhizobiales > Beijerinckiaceae > Roseiarcus. Next base: position 10,203 of record JAJYDD010000074.1, read on the forward strand.
CCCACCGCCTTCTCGGCTTCGGCGAGGCGGCGGGACGCGACGATTTGCCCTATCCGCCCGCGCAGAAGCTCGTGCGCCTCGACCGGCTGCGGCTCGTCGACGACATCCCGACCGCGATTCACGCCTCTGTCCTCTCGGCCGAGATCGCCAGCCGCATCGGGCTGACGCGCAAGGCGGCGGCTTCGCCGAAATTCTCGCTCTATCGTTTGTTCGCGCAGGCCGGCCTGGTCGTGGCGCGCGGCGTCGAGACTTTGCGCGCTCGCGCGGCGGATGCCGAGGAACGGCGGCTGCTCGAACTCGGCGACGACGCAGTGGTGATGGAGGTGGTGCGCAGCACCTTCGACAGCGACGGGGCGCTGATCGACCATGTGCGCGCGGTCTATGACGCGCGCCGCTACGCCTATCAGGCCGAAATTCGCGGCGCCGAGGCTTTGGGGGCGCAGGGCGCCCGGTTGAAGGAGGACGGGAATGGTTCGAGGAAGCGCAGTCAGCCTGGTTTCGGCCCTCGCCTTGGCCCTTGGGACGATGGCGGCGACGGCGGCTGAAAAGCCGGTCGCGCTCATCATCGCCCAGGGCGGCCTCGGCGATCACTCCTATAACGATCTCGCCTATTCCGGCTTCAAGAAGGCGCTGGCCGAGACCAAGCTCGTCGGCAAGCCGGTTGAGTCCAAGGACATCGTCGCCCGAGGCGCCGACATCCTGCGCCGCGCCTCGGACGCGGGCTTCGGCCTCGTCGTCGATCTCGAATATTCCCACGGCGATGCGTTGCAAGGCGTCGCCAAGGATTATGCGGACGTCGATTACGTCATCCTCAATCAGGTGAAGGCGGGCAAGAACGTCGCCTCGGTGTTGTTCGAGGAGCAGCAGGGCTCCTATCTCGCCGGCGCGCTGGCGACGATGGTGGCCAAGGACTCGTCAATCAAAGGCATGAGCGGCAAGCCCATCATCGGCGTCATCGGCGGCACCAAATCGGTCGGCATCGACAAGTTCATCGTCGGCTATATTCAGGGCGCGCGCGCCGTCGATCCCAAGGCGGAGGTCAAGGTCGCCTATTCCAACAATTTCGGCGATCCCGCGATTGGCCTGCAAATGGCGAAAGCCATGTTCGAGGGCGGCGCCAATGTCGTCTATCAGGTCGCCGGCGGCGCCGGGCTCGGCGTCATCCAGGCCGCCAAACAGGAGGGCAAGTTCGCCATCGGCGTCGATACCGATCAGGACGGCCTCGCGCCCGGCGCCGTGCTCGCCAGCATGGTCAAGCGCACCGACATCGCGGTCGAGACCGTCATCAAGGACTACGCCGACCACAAGTTCCCCGGCGGGCAGACGATCACGCTCGGCCTCAAACAGGATGGCGTCGGCCTTTCGCCGATGAGCTTCACCAAGGACAAGATCCCCGCCGCCGATCTCGCTGAAATCGACGCCATGAAGAAGAAGATCATCGACGGCGACATCAAGGTCTGGAACGTCGTCGATCAGGGCTATCCGAGCTTCTTTAAGTGAGAATTAGGCTTGGCGCGCGCGGCCTGACCCGCAGGTTCGGGCCGGTGATCGCCAACGACCATATCGACTTCGCCGCCGCGCCGGGGACGATCCACGCCATCGTCGGCGGCAACGGCGCCGGCAAATCGACGCTGATGCGTATTCTTCAAGGCGTCGATCGCCCCGACGAAGGCGAGGTCATCCTTGAAGATGAGCCAGTGCGCCTGACCGGCCCCGCCGACGCCTACCGGCGCGGCGTCGGGCTCGTGCATCAGGAATTCAGGCTCGCCGCGCCGCTCACGTTGCTGGAGAACCTCATCCTGGCGCGCGAGCCGATGGCGGGCGGCCTCATCGACCGGGGCGCGGCGTTGCGCACGGCCGAGGGGCTGGCGGCCACGGCCGGCGTCAGCCTCGACTGGGGCCAGCGCGTCGCCGACGCGCCGGTGCATGTGCGCCAGATCCTCGAAATCCTGCGGCTTCTCTATCGCGGCGCGGATGTGCTGATCCTCGACGAGCCGACCGCCGTGCTGGCGCCGGCGCAGATCGCCGAATTGCTGGCGCTGATGCGCAAGCTGCGCGGCGAGGGCCGCACGCTGCTGTTCGTCAGCCACAAGCTGGAGGAGGTGCTCAGCGTCGCCGACGCCATCACCGTCATGCGCGCCG
>JAJYDD010000075.1 GCA_021777795.1 Pseudomonadota bacterium
ATCAGCGGCATCGCGTCCGATTTCGCCGCCAGGCTCGATTACGTGCGGCCGCGCGCACGCTTCCTCGACGGGCGAAACGGCACGTTCGGCGAATTGCTCGCCGACGGCGGCGAAAAGCCGTGCCTGATCCTGTTTGAAATGCGCCGTTTCACCCGCATCAGCCTCAAGCTCGCAGAAGCGGCGCAGGCCGCCCAGATTCCCCTGATCGTCGTCTGCGACAACTATTGCGCCTGGGCGCGCGATTACAGCGATCTGGTGCTGACGGTCGGCACGCAGTCGCACCTGTTCTGGGACAATCAGGCGCCGTTTCTCAGCCTATCCAATCTTCTGCTCGACGCCGTCATCGGCCGCCTCGGCGACGCCATCGAACCACGGTTGCGGCGCCTGCGCGAATTGCAGGACCGTTTCGAAGCCTTTCAGGACTGACCCTTCGTCGGCAAGACCGGGCTCCTGACCGGCGCGGCGTCGAACGCCGTCGGGCCGGATTGCGTTCTCTGATCGAGGGGCGAAAACGAAATCCGCGGATGAGCGAGCGTTGTCTGGTGGGGCCCCATGCTCGCTGCTTTCATAGCCGCATTGTCGGCTTTCACGTCGTAAGATCCAAGAATTCCTGGTCGATTGGCTCGATCTCCAATGGGGAGTGGCGACCATCGAGCGCAGCATCCACGAATTCGGCCTGGCCGGCCAACCCCTTGTCGAGCAACTTATCGAGGATGTACGCGCCGCCGAGATCGTCCCTCTCGTTGCACGCCCTGGTGTCAGCGTGTCGTTCATTCCCGATGGAATGTCGATCCCCGACGAACTGGCGCAGCGCGAGGCGCGTCTTGGCAAGATCGCTGAAGCGCGAGCGAAGATCGAAGCGCGCGGCCAGGACTGCGGCGACGGCGAAGGCCGCGGCGACGGGCAAGAAGCCGAGGGGCAAGCCGCCGGCGCCGCCGACCGAACGGCCGCTGCCGAGCGATCAGATCAATCTGACGGACGAAGATTCGCGCGTCATGCCGGTAGCAGGTGGCGGCTTCTAGCAAAGCTAAAACGCGCAGGCGACGGTCGCGGCGGCAGCTTGTTGGTGGCGGCGGTTGATGTGTTCAGGCGCCCAACAAGCAACAAGCCGAACCGATTCCGGACAAGGCCGGCGCGTTGCCCGAGGCCTTGGGCGACGCCGGACATCTGCTGGCGGACGCCGGTTATTTCAGCGCCGACAACGCGAAGGCTTGTGAGAAGGCCGGCATCGAACCGGTGATCGCGATGGGCCGCCAACCGCATCATCCGCCGCTGAGCGAGCGGTTCGCATCGACTGAAGACGCCGGCGGGCCAAGCGCTCTACGCCTTGCGCAAGCAGACCCGGAGCCGGTGTTCGGCATCATCAAATCCGTGCTCGGCTTCCGTCAATTTTCACTGCGCGGGCTCGACAACGCGCGAGGCGAATGGAGCCTCATCACCATGTCTTGGAATTTGAATCGAATGTCCGCCCTCGCTGCGAACTATCGGATCGTTTGATCCGCGCCGGGCCGATAATAGCCCTTCGCAGCCACCCACAGAACATCTATTCGAGCCTACGAAAACTCAAATCGCCATCCTTCCAGGCCGCGAAGTCGAAATGCGACACCGGAAACCGCCGAAAAGTCAGTCCGACAGGCTGCTCTAGTCGCGCGCTTTCCGCAAAGACGACCAGGAGTTCGCCGCCACCGGCGTTGACGAGCTATCCTCGGAAGCAGGGGCGGTTGCGCTTGCGGCCGGCGCCTGCCCAATCGCCGGCGCCGCCAGGGCGAGAGATTTCGTCCGGCCGCCCCGTTCGAGCGTCACGGAGCGAAAGCCGACCGCGCCCACCCGCCAGCCGTCGGCGTCTTCGCCGAGGCGGTAGCGCGTCGCCTTTTCGCTGCCGGGACGCCGCATCACGGCGTAACTTTGGTGCGGGCCGACGATGGCGCCGATCAATTCGAACGGCGGCGGCTCGGGAGTGGCGGCGACCGGCGCTGGGGCAACGGGCGCGATTGGCGCCGCCGGCGGTGGGTCAGGACGGCGCGTCGGCGCGAACAGAGGCCGGGCGCGGGTCGCGTTTAAGTCTTCGAGCCGCACCGCGTCGAGCGGATTGCGCGGCGCTGCGGCGGCGGCCACAGCCGCTGTCAGCCCAAGCACAAGAAACAGCGAGCGATTCACGGTATGCGGCTCCACTGGCCCGATACCGAAAGGGAGACGCGCAGAGCCGGAGTTCCTGCGCCTTGCGCCGACCGCGCCTCGAATGCGTCGACAAACAGGTATGGGCGCCCCGTCTCGATATCGAACAACAGCGCCTGCATGTCCTTCTCGTCAATCGTCATCTCGGCCGAAAGAGCGATGCGGGACTTGTCGCGGCCCGCCGCGACATCGACTTTCGAGGAAATGAGCTGGCCATGCGCGGACGCGACCGCCGCCTCGATGCGCTGCTGCAAGGCGGCGCCAGCGAGCGTGATCGAGCGGGCGACAAAGGACGGCGCCAGACTGGGCGACCGCCCGGCGCGCGGCCGAAACCGCGCCTCGCGCGCCTGCAACGCCTGCGCCTCGGCGCCCACCAGCGCGACGTCGCTGGCGGCCTGCCTCAGCGATAGCGCCGTGGCGCCCGCCGCGCCAAGCGCGAGCGCGACGGCGGCGCAGAGGCCAGAGGCGGAAAGAGCGCGGCGGGCGGCGGCGTTCACGGCGAGACCTTGGATAGCGGCGCGACCTTGAACAGCGGCGCCACATGCGCCTCGATGCGGAAGGATTCCTTGCCATCGGCCCCGCGCGTCGTCGGCCCCGTGAACGAGGCCGCCGAAAAATGCGGCGATTGCTCGATGGATTTGACGAGCGCGGCGGCGTCGCTCGCGACGCCCGAGATCTCCAGCCTGTCGCCCTTCAATCGCATCTCGGTCAAATAAGCTTGGTCGGGAATGGCCCGGGTCAGCGCCTCCAGAACCACGACCGCCGCAGGACTCGCGCGTTTGCGCGCATCGAGCGCCTGCGCCGCCGGGTCGTCGAACGCATGCTCTCGCCGCAGGAGCATGGCGCGCCGTTCTACGACTTCCGCCGTCAGCGTGTCGGTCTCATCGCGCAGGCGCTGCCCTACCGTCCAATCCGCCGCCAAAGCCACGGCGGCCAAGAGCAACGAAAGGCCAAGCGCTGCGACCAGCCCGAACCGCCAGCGGTCGCGACGGGCGCCGGCGCCGGCCCGGCGCTGAAGTATAGTAATCGGCGCCTCGCCCTCGCGCGCGCAAGTGACCGCAACGGCGTCCGCGGGTATCTCCAACAGCGGGGCGAACGGCGCGCGCTTGGTCGCGGCGACGACGACGCCTATGCGGCTGGCGTCGAGCGCCTTCGGGGCGCTCCAACCGAAGGCGCAATCGCCGAGGCGCCAAGGCGTCAGGCGATCGATCTGCGAGCGCACGACACCCTCCAGAAATTCGCCGGCGCGGGTCGGCAATTCCAGGTCGCGGAACAAGCAACGCCGGGGCGATAGACGGAACTCGACCTCAGCGCCGCGCAGCGCCGCCGCGCTTCCCCTGCCGAACGCCAGCCCCGCGCCTTCCAGGCGACAGGCCGCATCGGCGCTCGCTAGCGTCCCATCCGCCTGCTCTTCGAACACTATCCTGCGGCGCGGACGCAAGCGGTCGCTGAGGGCGGCCAGACCCTCGGCCGCGTCGTCGAGCCGCGCGCTGAATTCGCGCGAAAGCGCGCTTGGCGCGCCGGGCGCCCCGAACGGGCTAGTGAGGCGCATCGGCCGCGACAATGTCAACGCCTCCCGTCAGCCAGTTGACCCGCACATGATAGGCGACGCCCGGCCGCGCCAGCGCGATCGAGCCGCCGCAGGACATGCCGCTCGGCAGGAAATCGATCGTCGAACCGTTGGCGCGGCCGGCGCAAGTTTCGGAAACGATGGCGTCGAATGCGACGTCCTCGGGCAACCGCACCTCGCCGGCGCCGGCCCCTGAAACGATCTCGCGATTGCCCCGGTCCAACAACGTCTCCACGCGCTCGCGCATCCTCAACGCCGCCGTCCGATCCGCCTTCAGCAAGGCGGCGACGCGCAGCGCATAAGCTTCCAACTGCGGTCGCGACGTGCTCTGCGGCAGCATCGGCATGACGAGTGCAGCCAGGATCGCCACGATGGCGATGACCGCCACTGCCTCAATGAGCGTGAAACCCGCCTCGCTTGTCACCGCGCCGCGCTGGTCAAGAGATGGGCCGCGCCGCCCCCTTGCGGGCCGGCGGCGCCGTAAGAGGCGACCTCATAGGGTTCGTGGTCGCCGGGAACCTTGTACACGTAGGGACGGCCCCAGGGGTCCGCGGGGGCCGCTGCGGATTTGAGATAGGGGCCGTTCCAGCTATCGTCGCCGGCCGGCCTGTGCACGAGCGCGTCGAGACCCTCGTCTTGCGAAGGATAGTGGCCGTTGTCGAGATAATAGAGGTCGATCGCCGCCGACAGGCTTTCTATCTGAATTCTGGCTGTCTTCACCTTCGATTCGGCCAGATAATTGAGCACGCGCGGCCCCACGAGACCCATGATGAGGCCGATGATGGTGATGACCACCAACATTTCGATCAGCGTGAAGCCCGCCTCGCCGTCGGCCGGTTCTTCCTTCGCAATGCGCGCACGCATGTCTCACCCCGCCATTTGATTGACTGATAGCAGCGCCGTCATCACCGAGACGATGAGTCCCCCGACAATGGCGCTGATGAATATGATCGCCACCGGCCCGATGACGCCGACGACCCTGTCGATGCTGCGATCGAGCCGCGATTCGTAGTAATCGGCAAGCCGCGCCGCCAGCATCGGCAATTGGTTGGACTCCTCGCCCAGTCTCAACGTCCTTATCGCCATAGGCGGCAGGAGCGCCTCATCGCTGAGCGCGTCCGACAGCTTGCCTCCTCTTCTCACCCGGTCGACGACGACCGACCAGCGAGCGCCCGCGCCCGTCGCCGCCATCACGTCGACCAGAATCCGCAGCGCCGCCGAAAGCGTGATCCCGCCGCCCAGCAATAGAGCGAGATTGCGACAGAACATTATCGTGCGATGATGCGAGAAAGCCGCGCGAATTCCCGGCGCAAGCGCCACGCGTTCGATAAGCCAGACGCGCGAGGCGGGGTTGCGCAGGCCGAACGCCAGCGCCAGCGCCAACGCAAACCCCAGCCCGGCGTAGAGGGCGCCGTTCTCGCGCAGCGCCGCCGAAAGCCCCAGGAAGAACGCCAAAACCGGGTCCGGCTTGGCGTGGAAGTCGGCGAACACGCCGGCGAATTGCGGCAGCACGAAAGTCAGAAAAAAGATGAGCACTCCCGAGGCGGCCAGCAGCAGGAAGGCGGGATAGCGCAGCGCGTCGAAAATGCGCCGGCGCAGGGCTTCCGCCCGCGCGCGCTCGGCCGCGAGCGCCTCCAGCACCGAGGGCAGCATGTCAGTCTGCTCCGCGAGCCCCGCCAGCGCCACGAAAAGCGGCGGGAAGGCCTCTGGCCGCGCGCCGAGGCTCTCGGCGAAACTCTGGCCGGTCAGCACGGCGTCGCGCAGTTCAGCGGCGATGGCGCGCATGCGGCCAAGTTCGCGGTCGTTCGCCATCAGGTCGAGCGCGTCGTTGATTTTGGCGCCGGTGCGCAACAGAAGCGCCAGATCGCGCGAGAAGATCGTCACCTCCTCCGCCTTGGGGCGCGCGCCGCGCGATGGGCTCGCCGCCGCCGTGGGCGCCGCATTGTCTATGAAAATGAGGCCGAGGCTTTGCACGCGATCGGCGACCAGATCGGAACTCGCCGCCTCGACGACGCCGCCGACGATTTCGCCCTGCGCCGTGAGGGCGCGATAGTTGAAACTCGGCATGGGGCTACCTGATCGCCGCGATGCGCAAGGCCTCGGACACCGAGGTGATCCCCATGCGGGCTTTCTCGGCGGCGTCCGTCGTCATGGTGGTCATACCCGCGCCGAGCGCGGCCGCATCGATCGCGAAAGAATCAGCGCCTGCGCGCACATGTTCGCGCGTTTCGCCGGTCATCTCGATCGCCTCGAATACGCCGACGCGGCCACGAAACCCGACCCCGCCGCAACGATCGCAGCCCTTGGGCTCACAAACCGCTTCGCCCGCACGAAGGCCGATGAACTCCAGACGAGGGTCACGCGTGAAATCCGCGTCCTCCAGCCGCCGAGTGGTTTTGCAGCGATCACACAACAGCCGCACCAGGCGCTGCGCGACGACGAGCCGCAGCGTCGACTTCAAAAGGAAGGGTTCGACGCCGAGGTCCATGAGACGCGGGACGGCGCCGGACGCCGTTTCGGTATGCAATGTCGTGAGCACCAGATGGCCGGTCAGCGCCGCATGCACGGCTATGCTCGCGGTCTCCGCGTCGCGCACCTCGCCCACCATGATGATGTCGGGGTCCTGACGGACGAAAGCGCGCATCGCGGTCGCGAAGGTGAGGCCGATGGCCGATTTGACCTGCGCCTGCACGACCCCCGGCAACTCGTATTCGATCGGATCCTCGATCGTCAGAATTTTCACCGCTGGCGTGTTGAGCGCGCTGAGCAAAGTGGCGAGCGTCGTGGTCTTGCCGCTGCCCGTCGGGCCGGTGACGACTATCATGCCGTTCGGCGAACCGAGCATGCGGCGAATGCGCGCCTCGTCGGGGGGGCGAAACCCGAGCTTTTCGATGCCGAGGAGCCCACGGTCGCGCGGCAGCAGCCGGATGACCGCGGATTCGCCATGCTGGGTCGGCAGCGTGGAGACGCGCACGTCGATCTCCGTGCGGCCGATCTTCAGCCGCGCCCCGCCGTCTTGCGGAAGCCGCCGCTCGGCGATGTTGAGGCCGGAAATAATCTTAAGACGCGAGATCAAGGCCTGCGCAGGCGCGTCCGCAGGCGCCGCGACCGCCCGCAGCACCCCATCGACCCGCATGCGAATCTGCAAACCCGCGCGCGCCGGCTCGATGTGGACGTCGCTGGCGCGCAGATCGACCGCCTTTTCCATGATCGCGTCGAAAGCCCGCACGACGGGCGCGCCGCTGGCGAGATCACGCAGGCTATCGAGGCTTTCTTCCTCCATCGGCGCCCGCACCTGAGCTTCGCCGCCCTGGCTGGGCTCGGCGCGCGCATCAAGCGCGCTCGCTATGTCCTCGAAGGAGGCCACAAGCGCCTCGGCATTGTCTTCAAGCGCGATCTCAACGGCTCTCAGCGCCACGGCGTCGCTGGGATCGGCCATGGCGACCCGCACGCGACCTTCGTCGTCCGCGAATGGGAAAATCGCCGCTTCCCTCAGGAAGCGCTCACTGAAGCCGCGACGAAGCCCTTCAGCCTTCATCAATTCGGCAAGCGAGGCGCGCGCGAGACGGAAGCTCCTGGCGACCTCGTCGGCAAACTCGTGCGCCGAAAGTTCGCTGGCCTCGAACACCGTTCGCAAAGACGGCGGCGCGGCGCCGTCGCGCATAGCGCGCGCGCGATCGGCTACAAGCAAGCCGCGAGCGCTCAGCGACTCTATGAGCCGCGACGTCCCGCCCGCTCCGGCCTCCATTTCATGCGAAACTATCATGACATATTTGCTACATATTTGTTACGACAAGCAGATTTGTTTGCTTGACAGGCCATAACGTTTAGTGGTTTTTGCCGCCGCGTTCAACGCCCGATCAGGCGTGATCGATCTGAGTGCTGGTGATTGTGAGGAGCGGTATGCGCGCCTGGTTCATTTGCGCCGCTTCACTCGCCTGCTTGTCCGCATGTTCTCCGGCCTACCTCCAACAGCGGACGGATGAAGCGCAGAATGCGGCGGATGTCGTGCGCGCCGCGGACTTGCGACCTCGCTTTCCGACGCCGGCGCGCAACAGCGACGCCGCGGGATCGCGCGGCGGCGGTTTCACCATATTCGGTTCGAACGCGCCAGCATCGGAGCCGGCCGCCGCAGAAGCCCGTGCCGGCGCGAAAGAAGCCGGCGACGGATACACGCTCAATTTCGAGAACACGCCCGTCGCCAATGTCGCCAAGGTCGTACTGGGCGACATCCTGTCGCTGTCCTATACAATCGACCCGCGCGCGCAGGCCGCGATCAATCTCTCCTCCGGCCAACCGATCCCCAAGCGGGATCTGCTTTTCGTGCTGGAGAGCGCTCTCCGGGCCAACAACATTGCGATGATCCGCGAAGCCGGCGGCTATCGTATCGCCCCGATCGCCGAAGGCGGCGCCTTCGGTCCCTCCGATCGCGCTGGCGCTCCCGGCGCCGCTGCGCCCGGCTACGGCATGACCGTCATCCCGTTGCACTATGTCGCCGGACCCACCATCGTTCGATTGATCGACGGATTTGCGACGCGCCCGGGAACGGTGCGGGCCGATCCTTCCGGGCGGCTTATTCTGGTCGTAGGCACGGGCGAAGAGCGCCGCACGGCGCTCGCCACGGTCGAGCAGTTTGACGTCGATTGGCTGCACGGCCAGTCAGTCGGCCTGTACCCGATCCGCAACAGCGCTTCTGCGGCGATCACGACGGAACTCGAAAGCATAATGGATTCCAAAGAGTCAGGGCTCGGTCACGGGCTCGTCAAGGTGCAGGACGTTCCCGCGCAAAACGCCGTCCTCGTTGTCGCCGCGAGGCCCGCTCTTCTGCGGGATGCGGCGAACTGGGTCCGCAGGCTCGACTCCTCCGCCATCTCCGGGTCCGGCGTCCACGTCTATAAGGTGCGTTACGGCGAGGCCAGGCAGATCGCACAATTGCTCACCGCGATGTTCGGTGGCGGCGCCGGCGGCGGGTCGGACGTCAACCAACTGGCCCCTGGCGGCGGCGCCAAGCAATTATCAGTCACCGATCGCCTCACCGGCGGCCCGCAGAGCAATGGCCCCGGCGCCTCCGGCGGCTCGTCCGGCGGTCCCGGGGGCAGTTCGGCGAGCCCCAATTCGTCGGCTGGCGGTCCGCCTCAGACTGGCGCAGGCGCCTCGCCATTTGGAGGATTGCCGAGCGCGGCGCTCGGCGACGCATTCGCTTCCGCGAGCCAGAGCGGCTCAAACCCATTGCTCCCCGGGATTCGAATAACGGCGGACGCCGCCGACAATTCTCTGCTCATCTATGCGAACGCCGACAGCTACCGCGTCATAGAGCACGCCGTGCAACAGATCGACCGACCGAAGGCGCAGGTTGCGATCGACGTCACCATTGCGGAGGTGACGCTGAACGATCAGCTCAATTATGGCGTTCAATTCTATATCTCGCACAATCTCGGCTCGATCATAAACTCGGGCACGGGTCTGCCGATGGGGACCACGGACGCATCGGCTGGGTTCAACGTCTTCGTGGGTAACTATCTGGCGCCGCACGCCATCATCAACGCGCTGCATCAGCTCACGGACGTGAAAATCTTGTCAAATCCCTCGCTAGTCGTTGTCGACAATCAGGAGGCGACGCTGGAGGTGGGCAATCAGGTGCCAGTATCGACGGGCAGCGCCACGGTTCTCAGCGCCAACAACGCCGTTGTCAACACCATCGACTATAAGAACACAGGCATCATCCTCGATGTCATTCCGCGGGTGAGCCCCGACAACACGATCCAGCTCGACATCAGCCAGGAAATCAGCGACGTTGTTAACAATAACTCCACCAACGCCACGGCCGCCGCAAGCGCCGCATCGACGACTCCAACCATCTCAGAGCGCAAAGTCAAGAGCGAGATCACAGTGGCGAGCGGACAGATGGTGCTGCTGGCCGGCCTGGTCTCGGAGACGCAAACGAAGATTCGCAACGGCATCCCGGTTCTCGACCAATTGCCGCTCGTCGGCGGCGCGTTCGGCTCCTCCGACAAGCAGCGTCAGCGCACCGAACTCATCATGCTCATCAAGCCGCAGATCATCCATGACAGCGTCGATTCCGCGCGCGTAGCCGAGCAATTGCGCGCCAAAATGCGGGGCGGACGCATCGACGCCGTGTCCCTCCCCGACGCCTTGCAGATTGGAGCAAGGGGCACTCCGTGATCGCCGCGCCGTTCCTTGCCGCACTTATGTTGGCGATCGCCGTCTCCGATTGGCGGCGATTTCGCGTGCCCGATCCTCTGATCCTGGCCGCGCTGACTCTGCGCGGCCTGCCGCTCCTGTCATCACAGACGCCGGCAGCGGATTTGGCGACGTCCGCGGCCCGCGCTGCGGCGATGGCGGCGTTGTTTTACGGCTTCCGCCTTGCGTATCGGACGTGGCGCGGCCGCGACGGCCTTGGACTCGGCGACGTGAAGCTTGCCGCTGTCGCGGGCGCATGGGTGGATTGGCGGTTGCTGCCGTTCGTGGTCGAGTTTGCTGCGCTGACTGTTCTCGCGATAGCCATTGTGCGCGCCATTTGCTCTGGAGCCACACTTAGCACGCAAACCAAGCTACCTTTCGCTGTCGGCTTCGCGCCGGCGATCTTTGTGGGTTGGCAACTGCAACTCCTCGGACTCTAACAGCGGCGCGCAGGCGAAACTCGGCCGCCACGCCACGGCGCGCCGGCGCGCCTCGGAGAGTTCGTCGAGCGTCATCTTTCCGTCGATCTCGTCACGCATCGTGCGCCAATATTCACCCCGCGACGTCGGCGCGTGCGCGGCGGCGAGATCAAGCCATTTCCCAGCTTCCACAGGATCCTCAGGCACGCCCTGCCCTCGGTCGTAGAGCTGGCCGAGATAGAACTGCGCGTTCGGTTCGCCCTGTTCGGATGCGCAGGCGTACCAGCGCGCCGCCTCCTCATAGCTTTGCGGCAGGCCGAGTCCGTATTGGAACTGATAGCCCAGATGCGTCTCGGCGATCGCGCTGCCGCGCTCGGCCTCCGCCAGATAGAGCCGCGCGCTCTCGCCGTAGCGACCGTTTAAATAGTCGCGCTCCGCGGCGTCCGCCGCGTGCGCGATGGTCGGCAGACTCAGCGCCAACAGACATCCCCGGAACAAAGCTCGCATGTCGTCCCCTCGCGCCGCTATCCACCTACAACTTAAGCTTCAATCGGCGCGCTGTCATCCCTTGTATGGCCTCGCAGGGCGCCATGCTCGCTTGGCACAATATATGATGACGCTGTTTATAATACAAACGTCATGGTCGTGACAACTCACCGACACGCAACGGCCTTAGCGTCAGATCGCCGCCCTTTAGGGGCAGGCAGGGGATATCAGATAGGGGTACCATTATGACGACCAGCTCTTTGAGCCGGCGGCTGCTTAATTGCGCCGTCGTATCCGCCACCATCATGTCGATGGTGGGAATGCAGACCGAGGCTGCCTTCGCTGCATCCGGATACGGAGTGAGCAACAACGATGGCAAGACTCGCACGCCAATCAAACATGTCATTGTCATTATTGGCGAGAATCGCTCTTTCGATCACGTCTTCGCCACCTTCCGCCCCCGGACGCCAGGCGAAAAGGTGTCGAACCTGCTCTCCAAGGGCATCGTGAAGGTTGACGGCACACCGGGGCCGAACTATCGCTTGGCGACCCAGATGCAGGGCGTCAATTACGACAGCTTCGAACTGGCGCCGCCGAAGACGGCCTATACGGTTCTGCCGCCCGCCGTCGTCGGCGGCTCCGCCACGCCCACCGGTTGCGAAGTTCTCGGGCTTTCCAACACCGCGTCCTGCGACAGCGCCGCCAATGAAGCCGCCGTCGCCAAGATCGAGAACGGTTTGGGCGCTGGCTACCTCAAATACCTGCTCACCGGCGGCGTCTATGGCCTGCCGAAAGGCCAGCCGGATCCGCGGATCGCCTATGACGGCAAGGACGCCAGCCACCTGCCTCCGGGGCCGTTCCAGATCACTTCGAGCACCAATCCCTACGACGCCTACGATGCGAGCCCGGTGCATCGGCTGTTCCAGATGTGGCAACAGCTCGACTGCAAGAAGAGCCATGCGACGGCCGCCAATCCGTCAGGGTGTCTCGCGGATTTGTTCCCGTGGGTTGAGGACAGCGTAGGTTCGAACTACAACGGCAAGGCCCAACCGGCGGCCTTCACCAACATTTCTAGCGGTGAAGGCTCGACATCGATGGGGTTCTACAACGTCGCCCGAGGCGACGCGCCCTATCTAAACTATCTCGCCCAGAACTATACGATGAGCGACAACTACCATCAGGCTATCCTCGGCGGCACTGGCGCCAATCACATCGCACTGGGCTATGCCGACGCGCTCTTCTTCAGCGACGGCCACGGCACGCCGAAGACGCCGCCTAACAATCCCGTGAATCCGCAGGCCCCTGGCACGCCGGTCTCGGGCTACAATTCCGCGTTGTCCGAGATCGAGAACCCGAACCCGCAGCCGGGCACGAACAACTTCTATACCCAGGAC
>JAJYDD010000076.1 GCA_021777795.1 Pseudomonadota bacterium
ATCCGCCAGCATCTCCAGCTTAACCGTCCGATCTACGCCCGCACCTCCGCTTACGGCCATTTCGGCCGCCAGCCGGACGCCGACGGCGGCTTCTCCTGGGAGAAGACCGATCTCGCCGACAAGCTTAAAGGGCTTGTCTGAGGTCGAGCGCCGCGCGCTTTTCGGGCGAGCGAAGGGCAAGAAGCTCCGGGCGCATCAGTCGGAGCTGATGGGCTCGTTGCTGCCGCGCCTTGAGGTGGGTCTCGAAGCGTTGCGGCAGGGCAGCCTGTTTGAGCCCGGCCGCGAATTGTGGTTGGAGATCGGCTTCGGCGGCGGCGAACACCTCCTCGCGCGGGCGGCGGAAAACCCCGACGTCGGCTTCATCGGCTGCGAGCCCTTCGTCAATGGCGTGGCCAAGCTGCTGGCGGGTGTCGAGGCGGCGGGGCTTGAGAATATCCGCGTTCGCATGGATGACGCGACGGCGCTGATCGAGTCGGCGCCCGACGCGGCGTTTTCAAAGATTTACCTGCTATATCCTGATCCCTGGCCGAAGCGACGCCAGCAAAAGCGGCGCTTCGTGTCCGAGGCCAATGTCGTGGCGCTGGCGCGCGCGCTGAAGCCCGGCGGCGAACTCCGCTTCGCCACCGACATCGACGATTACGCCGGCTGGACGTTGCGCCGTTTGCTGGCCTCGCCGTTGTTCGTCTGGCAGGCGGAGACGGCAGAAGACTGGCGCACGCCCTGGCAAGGCTGGGCGCCTACGCGCTATGAGGCCAAGGCGCGCGCGGCGGGACGCGGGTCGGCGTATTTGACGTTCAGGCGGCGGTAGCTATTTTGGCGCGCTCTCGTTCTGCCCGCTCCGTTCGGCCTTTTTCGCCTTGGCGGCGCTGTGGTGGCCAACGGCGCATCCAACCGCCGCTCCGGCCATCGCATGATGTCCGGCAAAATGTCCGACAACGGCGCCTTTCGCCGCGCCGGTCAGGCATCCCGCCTGCGCAGGCGCCGCCAAGCCCAGGCAAAGCGCCGACGCCACGAGAACGGTTTTCATCATCTGATCTTCCTACGAAACTGGAAGACCCTACAACCCATGCTGATCCGCAAAGTTCCTTGCCTCAGTAGGCGATGGCTGCCAGCAGCTTTCGGCGCGGCCGATGGGATCGCCCTTAAGTGCGATCCGCCGCTCCTGTCCACCGCAACACCGGCGCCCGCGCCGCCCTTGTCTCATCCAGCCGTCGCCTCGGCGCCAGCCTCGGCGCCCCGGTGAACCGCTCGACCTCGCCGCGCTGCACGCTCATCGCCAGATCGCGCAGCGTCATGATGAACAGATCGAGGCTCGCCTTCGATTCCGACTCGGTGGGTTCAATCAACATCGCCCCATGCACGACGAGCGGGAAATACATCGTCATCGGATGATAGCCCTCGTCGATCATCGCCTTGGCGAAATCCAGCGTGGTGACGCCGGTGTCCTTCAACCAGGAATCGTCAAACAAAGCCTCGTGCATGCAGGGGCGGTCGCCGAACGGCGCGCTCATCAGGTCGATCAGGCAGGCGCGCACGTAATTGGCGGCGAGCACGGCGTCTTCGCTGGCTTGTCTCAGCCCGTCGGCGCCGTGGCTCAGGATGAACGAAAGCGCGCGCACGAACATGCCCATCTGGCCATGAAAGGCGCTCATGCGCCCGAGTTCCTGGCCTTCGGCGTGTTCGACGAGATCGAGCTTGCCCTCGCGCTCGACGACATAGGGCACGGGCGCGAAGGCGGCCAGGCGTTCGGACAGCACGACGGGACCCGCGCCCGGGCCGCCGCCGCCATGCGGGGTCGAGAACGTCTTGTGCAAATTGATGTGCATGGCGTCGACGCCGAGATCGCCGGGCTTGGCCTTGCCGACGATGGCGTTGAAATTCGCGCCGTCGCAATAGAAGTAAGCGCCCGCTTCATGCACGGCCTCGGCGATCTCGACGATCTCGCGTTCGAACAGGCCGCAGGTGTTGGGGTTGGTCAGCATGATGGCGGCGACGTCGGGGCCGAGGGCGGCGCGAACGGCCTGTGCCGAGACCATGCCGCCGGCGCCGGCGGCCACCGGGCGCACCGTCATGCCGATCAGCGCGGCGGTGGCGGGGTTGGTGCCGTGCGCCGATTCCGGCGCCAGAACAACCTTGCGCGCGCCCTCGCCCGAAGCCATGAGCGCGGCCTTGATCGCCATCATGCCGCAGAGTTCGCCATGCGCGCCGGCCTTCGGCGTCATGGCGACGGCCTTCATGCCGGTCATCGTCATCAGGGCGTGGCTCAGGTGTTTGACGAGCGCCAGCGCCCCCTGCACGGTGGAGACCGGTTGCAGCGGGTGGACGTCGGCGAATCCCGGCAGACGCGCCATCTTCTCGTTGAGGCGCGGGTTGTGTTTCATCGTGCAGGAGCCGAGCGGATAGAGCCCGGAATCGATGGCGTAGTTCTTGCGCGACAGCCGCACGTAGTGGCGCAGCGTCTCGGGCTCGCTCAAGCCCGGCAGGCCGATGCGCCCGCGCCGCGCGTGCGCGCCCAGACGGTCGGCGAAATCGGGCGCCTCGTCGATATCGACGCCGCTGGTCTGCGGCCGGCCGATCTCGAACAGCAGCGGCTCCTCGATGTCGAGGCCACGATTGCCGGTGAAGGTTTTCGTTTGCCACGCGGCGGTCTCGACGGGGCGGGTGGGACGGCCTTGATTGTTCATAATCTTGCTCTCACAGCGCCGCGCGCAGCGCGTCGGCGAAAGCGGCGCGGTCGTCGTCGGTGTTGATTTCCGTGCTCGCCACGATCAGCAAATCGTCATGCCCCGGCGAGAGACGCGAGACCGGGCAGCCCGCGATGATTCCGCGCTGCGCAAGCGCCTCGACCAGCGCGGCGGCGGGCTTGGGCAGCCGGATCGTGAACTCGTTGAAGAAATGTTGGTTCAGAACCTCGACGCCCGGAATCTTCGCCAGCCTTCCCGCGAGATCGACGCCGTTGGCGTGATTGACCCGCGCCAGCTTCATCAGCCCGGCCTCGCCGAGCAGCGAAAGATGGATGGTGAAGGCCAGCGCGCACAGCCCCGAATTGGTGCAGATGTTGCTCGTCGCCTTCTCGCGCCGGATGTGCTGTTCGCGCGTGGAGAGCGTCAGCACGAAGCCGCGCTTGCCGTCGGCGTCGACGGTCTCGCCGGCCAACCGGCCCGGCATCTGGCGCACGAATTTGGCCCGCGTCGCGAACAGGCCGACATAGGGGCCGCCGAAGGTGAGCGGATTGCCGAGCGATTGGCCCTCGCCGACGACGATGTCGGCCCCCATCTCGCCGGGCGAACGGCAGGCGCCGAGCGACACGGCTTCCGTGAACACGGCGATCAGCAAAGCGCCCTTGGCGTGCGCGGCCTCGGCGATCGGCGTGAGATCGCGCAGGTTTCCGAACACGTCGGGGCTCTGCACGATCACGCAGCTTGTTTCATCGTCGATACGCGCGATCAGGTTTTCCTCGGCGCCGGGATCGAGGGCGCAGCGGTCGATCTCATCGCCGGCGAAACGCGCCAGCGTCGAGCAGACCTCGGCGTAATGAGGATGCAAGCCGCCCGACAACACCGCCTTGCGGCGGCGCGTCAACCGATGCGCCATCAGCATCGCCTCGCCCGACGCCGTGGAACCGTCGTACATCGAGGCGTTGGCGACCTCCATGCCGGTCAGCAGCGCGACTTGGGTCTGGAACTCGAACAGGACTTGCAACGTGCCCTGCGCGATCTCCGGTTGATAGGGCGTGTAGCTGGTCAGGAACTCCGAGCGCTGGATCAGATGATCCACCGTCGCCGGCACGTGATGGCGATAGGCGCCCGCGCCGAGGAAGAACGGCGCCGAGCCGGCCGCGACATTTTGCGCCGCCAGCTTCGCCAACGCGCGCTCGACGGAGAGTTCGCTCATCGCGCGCGGCATGTCCATGAGGTCGCCGAGGCGCTTGGTCTCGGGGATGTCGGCGAACAAGGCGTCGATGTCGGCGACGCCGACCTTGGCCAGCATCGCGCGGCGGTCGTCGGTGGAAAGCGGAAGATAGCGCATCAGCCGACGGTCTTCAGATAATCGGCGTAAGCGGCGTCGTCCATGAGGCCGTCGAGTTCCTCGGGCGCGGAGAGTTTCAGCTTGAACAGCCAGCCGGCCCCTTGCGCGTCCTCGTTGACGAGACCGGGGCTGTCGCCGAGCTTGGCGTTGACGGCGACGACCTCGCCGGAGGCGGGCGCGAACACGTCGCTGGCCGCCTTGACGCTTTCGACGACCGCCGCCGGCTCGCCCTTTTTGAGCTTGGCGCCCACCTCCGGCAGATCGACGAACACGATGTCGCCGAGTTGGGCTTGCGCGTGGTCGCTGATGCCGACGGTGGCGACCTCGCCGGCGGCGTCGATGAATTCGTGGTCCTGGGAATAGCGCATGGGGGACTCCGTTCAGCCGCGGAAATAGGCGTGGGGATGGAAGGGCAGGGCGACGACGCTGGCGGGCAAGGATTTGCCGCGCACCAGCAGGGCAAGCGCCGTTCCCGGCGCCGCGAAGGCGGGTTCGACGTAGCCGAGCGCAATGGCCGCGCCGACGCTGGGGCCGAAGCCGCCGGAGGTGACGAGGCCGATCTCGGCGCCGTCGGGACCGACGATCCCGGCGCCCTCGCGGGCCGGCGCGCGCCCATCGAGCTTGAGGCCGACGAGGCGGCGCTTCGGGCCCTCGGTCAGCGCGGCCTGGATGCGCGCCGCGCCGGGAAAGCCGCCTTGCACGCGCCGCCGCTTGGGGATCGACCAAGTCAGGCCGGCCTCGATGGGGTCGATCTCCTCGCTCAATTCATGGCCATAGAGGCAGAGCCCGGCTTCCAGCCGCAGCGTGTCGCGGGCGCCGAGGCCGATCAGCGCCACTTCCGGCGGCTCAAGCAGGCGGCGGGCGAAGGCTTCGGCCACCTCGGCGGGCAGCGAAATCTCATAGCCGTCCTCGCCGGTGTAGCCGGAGCGCGAAACCTCCAGCTCCTCGGCCGCCTTGACGCCCATGAACGGCAGTTTGTCGAAGCCCGGCGCGAGGCGCGCCAGCACGCCGGCCGCCAGCGGGCCTTGCAGCGCCAGCAGCGCGCGCTCGGGGCGTGGCGTGAGTTTGACGGAAGCCGGCACATGGGCGGCGAGAAATTCGTAATCGACGGCCTTGCGGGCGGCGTTGACGACGATGTGCAGGCGCCCGTCCGCGCCCTCCGGCCGGCTTATCATGAGATCGTCGATGATTCCGCCGGCCGCGTTGAGCCATTGCGTGTAGCGCTGCCGGCCCGGCGCGAGGCCCAGGAGATCGGCGGCGCACAGCGTCTCCAGAGCCGCAGCGAGCGTTGTGTGGTCGGGCCCGTCGAGCCAGGCCTGACCCATGTGGGAGACGTCGAACAGCCCCGCCTTGGCGCGGGTATGGGCGTGCTCCGCCAATATGCCGTCGCGATACTGGATCGGCATGTCGTAGCCGGCGAAGGGCGCGAAGCGCGCGCCATATTCGCGGTGCAGACCGTAAAGAGGCGTGAACAGAAAAGCCGACATGACGAGCCCAAGGTTTGCGCGCGGCGACAAGGTTTGCGCGCGGCGACTTGCCGCACGCCCCCTCTGTCGGCTGACCTGAGAGATTTCCCGCGCGCCCTTTCTCTCGAAAAAAAGCGCGGTTACCCCCGTCGGTGGGCGAAAGGCGAACCTCGCGCCACTTTCCAGAGCGTCATCACCCAGCGGTCCTTAGGGCCTGAGCGTTTCCGGGGCGGTTGCGCCTTCGGCGCCGGCGCGCGAACGCCGGACTCTTCCGCTGGGTGTCTTGGACTGACGAAAAAGTTGATGAGCGCATGCGCGCCGTTTGTCAATGCGCGCGCGCGCCCGGCTTACGATTTCGGTCCGGCCAGGAACACGCGCACGTCTTCGAGCGAATCCGACAGCAATTCGCGCATGCGTGCGCGCGCGACTTCGGGCTCGCCGGCGCGAATCGCCTCCAGAATGAGGTGGTGCTGGCGCAGCCGCGAATCCTGGATGCGCGCCGCGCCCTCCCAACTGTAGCGGAAAGCCGCGAAGAGCGAGGCGCGGATGAGGCCGCCGAGCGCGCTCAAGAAAGGATTGCCCGTGGCGCGCAAAATGCCCATGTGGAATTCGAGATCGGCCTCGATCAAGTCGCCGGAGCCGTCCTTGCCCTTCGCCATGCGCGCGTAGGCGGCGCCGATGCGCTCGATCGTCTCGCGCGAGTTCGCCTCGGCGGCGAGCGCGGCAGCGGCGGGTTCGACCATCTGACGCAGCACGAACAGATCGGCGATGAAGGCGCCCGACGGCGAGGATTGCATGTGCCAGGCGAGCACGTCGGGATCGAACAGGTTCCAATCGTCGCGGGGACGCACGCGCGTGCCCGTCTTCGGCCGCGCGGCGATCAGCGCCTTAGCGCTGAGCAGGCTGTAAGCCTCGCGCAAAGCGGTGCGCGAAATTCGGAAGCGCGCGCACATCTCCTCGGAATTCGGCAGTTGCGCGCCCGGCGGATGCACGCCGCGAATGATCTCGCGCCCAAGGGTCGCAGCGACCTGATCGGAGATGTTGCGCTCGATGGCGTCCGGCCGCGTCTGGGACCGGTCGGGGGCGCCTGTCATCGTCAACTCGCCGAACGCGGGGTCAGCGAGCCCACGAGCGCGCGCTGCATGACGATGAACACGAACAGCAGCACGCCGCTGGAAATCATGATCCAGGCCCCGTTGAGCGAGCCGTTGAAATTGATGAGCGTCGCGATCAACCCTAGGATCATCCCGCCAAACAGCGCCCCGACCACAAGTCCAATGCCGCCCGTCAGCAAGGTGCCTCCCAGAACAACCGCCGCGATGGCGCTCAATTCGGCGCCGGAGCCGGCCAGCGGATAGCCCGACGACGTGTAGAGCGCGTATATGACGCCGCCGAAGGCGCTGTACAGCCCCCCGAGCGCATAGACCTTGACCGTCGTGGCGCGGATCGGCACGCCCATCAGCGCCGCCGAGGTGCGGTCGCCGCCCATCGCATAGACATTGGCGCCGAACGAGGTCTTGTGCGCGATGACGACAGCGACGGCGAGCGCGGCGAACATCGCCAGCGCCGAACTCGCCAGGAAGCCGCCGCCCGGTAGCGGCAGAGCGACCGCGGCGAAATCCGAGACGAAGGGATGGCGCAAAGGCAGCGAATCCAGCGTCACCATGAAGCAGGCGCCGCGCAGCAGGAACAGCCCCGCCAGCGTGACGATGAACGGCTGGATCTCGCAGAAGTCGATGATGAGACCTTGGCATGCCCCAAAGCCGGCGCCGAAGACGATCATCACCGCCGCCGAGGCCAGCGGATGCCAGCCGAACGCATCCAGCTTGGCCATGACGACGCCGACGAAGCCGATCATCGAGCCGATCGACAGGTCGATGCCGCCGGACAAAATGACGAAATTGGCGCCGATGGCGGCGATGATGAGGAAGGCGTTGTCGTCGAGGATGTCGCCGAGCACCAGGCTCGACAGAAAATGGTTATAGAGCGCGCCGCCGACGCCGAACAGCGCGACGAAGACGGCGATCGTCGCCGCCAGGGGAAGCCAGGTTCTTTTCATCGCTTGCGCCCCGTCGCCAGACGCGCCACCGCCGCCCGCGTGCGCGCCGATTGCAACAGCAACACGACCAGCACCACACCCGCCTTGACCACCAGATTATATTCCGGCGGCAGGCCGCTAGTCAGGATCGAGGTCGTCAGCGCCTGGATGACGACCGCGCCGAGCACCGCGCCCAGCAGATAGATGCGCCCGCCGTTGAGCGAGCCGCCGCCGATGACGACGGCCAGAATGGCGTCCAACTCGCTATAGAGGCCGATGCTGACGGGATCGGACGTATGCGTGTCTGCCGTGAGGATGACGCCCGCCGCCGCCGCCATGAAGCCGCTGATGACATAGGCCGCCCATTTGATCGCCCGCGCCTCGACGCCGGCAAGCTCGGCCGCTTTCGGGTTGGCGCCGACCGCCTCCAGGAACAGCCCCAGCGCGGTGCGCCGCACCAGCGCCCATAGCGCGATCCACAAGCCGATCCCGACGAGGATGCGCGTGGGGATGAGCCCGATATGGCCGGTGCTGAGACCCTGCAACAGCGGGCTCTCGAAGCTGGGATCGGAGCCGCCGTAGATGAGGTTTATCATCAAGCCGACGCCGCGCCCGGAGACCATGAGAATTAGCGTCGCGATGATCGGCTGGATGTCGAGCACGGCCACCAGCAGACCGTTCCAGAGACCGCAGGCGACGCCCGCCGCCAGAGCGATCGCCAGCGCAAGCAAATGAGGATCGCCCATATGGATGCGCCAGTCGAGGGTCGCGCCGACGATGGCGATGATCGCGCCCACCGAGAGGTCGATGCCCTTCGTGCCGATGACGATGGCCATGCCGAGGGCGACGATGGCGATCGGAGTGGCGCGATAGACGATGTCGACGAGATTGCCGAACAGGCGGCCCTCGACGATGCGGATGGCGAAGAAATGCGGCGAGATGATCCCATCGACGGCGAAGATCAGCGCCAGCGCGACGAGCGGCCAGAGGAGGCGAGGCGCCGCGCGGGGCGTCGAAATCTTGAGGGGAGGCGAGAAGGATTTCATGGCGCGGCGATCGTCCGCATGATGGTCTGTTGGTTGATGTCGGCGCCGGAGAGTTCGCCGACAAAGGCGCGGTCGCGCAGCACCGCGACGCGGTCGCTGACGG
The DNA here is from genome assembly GCA_021777795.1 of Pseudomonadota bacterium. Taxonomy (GTDB): domain Bacteria; phylum Pseudomonadota; class Alphaproteobacteria; order Rhizobiales; family Beijerinckiaceae; genus Roseiarcus. The sequence continues at coordinate 8,683 of JAJYDD010000076.1, forward strand.
CGATGAGTTCCTCCAGCTCCGAGGAGGCGACGAGCACGGCGAGGCCTTGGCCGGCGAGGCGGCGGATCAGCGCCACGATCTCGGCATGGGCGCCAACGTCGATGCCGCGCGTCGGCTCGTCCAATATCAGCACGCGCGGGTCGGAGACCAGTGCGCGCGCCAGCACCGCCTTCTGCTGGTTGCCGCCCGAGAGCTGGCCGACCGGCTTTTCCGCGTCCGGCGTGGCGATGCCCAGCGCCTCGATCATCTCGCTGGCGAGCCGATCCTGCTCGGCGCGCGACAGCGCCTTCAACCAGCCGCGCTTGCTCTGGAGCGCGATGGCGATGTTCTCGCGGATCGACAGTTCCGCGAATATGCCCTCGGCCTTGCGATCCTCGGGGCAGAAGGCGATTCCGCGCGCCAGCGAGGCGCGCGGCGAAGGATTGATCTTCTCGCCGGCGATCTTCAGCGAGCCGGAATCGGCGCGCAGCGCGCCAAAGATGAGCTTGGCGCTCTCTGTGCGGCCGGCGCCGAGCAGGCCGCTGAGGCCCACCGCCTCGCCGGGATGCAGCGTGAGATCGAACGGCGCCATGACGCGCGTCTTGCCGAGCCCTTGCGCGACCAGGATCGGCTCGCCCGTGTGCGTCTGGCCAGCGGCGCGCGCGCGCTCGACCGCCTCCAACTCGCGCCCGAGCATAAGCGGCACCAGCTTTGCCGGCGGGATCTCCTGCGGCGTGCCGACCCCGACGCGCCGGCCGTTGCGCAGCACCGTCAGCCGGTCGGCGATGGCGTAGACCTGATCGAGGAAATGCGAAATGAAGACGATGGCGAGACCCTGCCCCTTCAACTCGCGCACGATGTCGAGCAACCGCGCCGTCTCCGCCGCGTCGAGGCTCGCCGTCGGCTCGTCGAGCACCAGCACGCTTGTATCCTCATCGAGCGCGCGGGCGATGGCGACGAGTTGCTGGATGGCGATGGAATAGACGCCGAGCGGGCGCTCGACGTCTATCTCCACGCCGAGCTTGCGCAGGCGCAGGCGCGCCTGCACGCGCGCCGCGCGCCAATCGACGAGGCCGAAGCGGCGCGGCAGCCGGCCGAGCGCGAGATTTTCGGTTACAGTCAAAGTCGGAACGAGATTGACCTCTTGATAGACGGCGCCGACGCCGGCCGCGCGCGCATCCGCCGGCGAGGCGAAGCGCATTGGGCGGCCGTCGAGCCTCAGTTCGCCGGCGTCGGCCGTCGCCGCGCCGGTCATGATCTTGATGAGCGTCGATTTGCCGGCGCCATTTTCGCCCAGCAGCGCATGGACCTCGCCGGCGGCGACGTGAAAATCGACATCGTCGAGCGCACGCACGCCGGGATAGGTCTTGGCGGCGGCGACGATTTCAATGCGCGCAGTCAAATGCGGAAGCCCCTTTCAACCAAGGGCGGGGAGAGCCCGTGCATCTCCCCGTAAGGCCCGCCGACGCCGGGCCTGCCGCGTGGGAGGCGGCCGACAAGCCCTGATGTCGCGGGTGGAAGGCGCCGGCGCCTTAGTTGCCGGGCGTCGCGGCCGTGTGCAGATCGGACGGGATCACCACCCATTTCGGCAGCGGCTTCTTGTCCTTGAGATAGTTGAGCACGACGGGATAGATGTATTTGCCGATCGCCGAGCGCAGTTCGACGGAGGCGTTGGCCTCGCCCTTGGCAAGCTCCGTCTTCATGGCGGGCACATAATCGACGGAGACCATCAGCACGTCCTTGCCGGGCTTGAGGCCGGCCTCTTTCATCGCCTGAATGGCGCCGAGCTGCATGTTGTCGTTATGCGCGAACGAGGCGCAGACGCCCTTGAGATTGTCGGTCGATTTGATGAAGGCCTCCATCACCTTCTTGCCGCCGTCGGTGGTGAAATCGCCGCTCTGGGTCTTGATGATCTTCATGTTGGGGAAGTTGGAGATGATGGCCTCGAACCCCTTCTTGCGCTCGATCGCCGGCGCGGCGCCGGTGGTGCCCTGAAGCTCGACGATATTGCAATTGCCCTTGCTGGCCTGGGCCAACCAGGCGCCGGCGAGCTTGCCTTCGAGGTTGAAGTCGGCCGAGATGCGCGTGACATAGAGCGACTTGTCGGTGACATCGACGTCGCGGTCGGCCAAGAAAACCGGGATGTTGGCGCGCTTGGCTTCGCGCAAAACCTGATCCCAGCCGGTGACGACGACCGGGGCGATGATGATGGCGTCAACCTTCTGGGCGATGAAAGAGCGCACGGCGGTCAACTGCGCTTCTTCCTTGCCCTGGGCGTCGGCGAATTTGAGGTCGATGCCTTCCTTCTTGGCTTCGGCCTGCATGTCCCTGGAGAAGGCCGGGCGCCAATCGCCCTCGTCGCCGACTTGGCTGAAGCCGATGGTGACGGCAAGCGCCGAGGTCGCCGACATCAAAACGGCCGCCCCGATGGCGGCGCTGAAAAGCGAGGTCAGTTTCAAGATTTCCTCCCGTGCGGTCGCAAAGATCCTACGCCGGATTCCCGCGGACTTTTAAGGTCGCGTCCGCTTCGCCCGGCTATTTTCATACAATAATAAAATATGCGGGTTGTCAATCCGCGTTTCGGGCCCGCCGGGCTTGTCCCCGCGAGGGACGGGAGGTTCGCCCACAGGCTCCAGACCGACGTGCGATCACACCTCGGGCGGTGGCGGGGACGAGCCCGCCCATGACGGCGTTCAGCTTAGTTGTCGCTCTGAGGAACGAGGCGCCGCGTCAAATATGCAGCGCGTGGCCGAGGCCGGCGTGGGCGGCTTCGTTGAAGGCTTCACTCAAGGTGGGATGTGCGTGGATGGTCGCCGCGACATCCTCCAACCGCGCGCCCATCTCCAGGGCCAGCGCGAAAACCGCCGACAATTCGCTGATTCCGGCGCCGACGGCCTGCACGCCGAGCACGAGATGATTGTCGGCGCGCGCCACGATGCGCACGAAGCCGTCCTCGCGTTGAAGCGTCAACGCGCGGCCGCTGGCGCGGAACGGAAACAGACCAACCTTGATCTCGCCCTTGGCGCGCGCGGCCTCCGGCGACAGGCCGACGCTGACGACTTCGGGATCAGTGAAGGTGACGGCGGGAATGGCGACGGGATCGAACGCGCGCTTCTTGCCCGCGATGATCTCGGCGACCCTTTCGCCCTGCGCCGAGGCCCGATGCGCCAGCATCGGCTCGCCGGTGATGTCGCCGATCGCCCAGACATTGCGCATCGAAGTGGCGCAACGCTCGTCGATGCGCAGGTATGGCCCGTTCATCGCGAGATCGAGGCTTTCGAGGCCCTGCGTGCGCGGGCGGCGGCCGACGGCGACCAGAACCTTGTCGGCTTGCAGCTTCAGTTCGGCGCCGTCGGCCTGCGTCACACGCAATTCGCCTTCCGCAAACCCCTGCGCGCGGGCGTTGAGATGGAGCTTGACGCCAAGCTCGGCCAGCCGCCGCGCCACCGGGGCCGTCAGTTCCGCGTCATAGAGTGGCAACACGCGGTCGAGCGCTTCAACCATTGTCACCGCGACGCCGAGCTTGGCGAAGGCCATGCCAAGCTCCAGGCCGATATAGCCGGCGCCGATCACCGCCAG
>JAJYDD010000617.1 GCA_021777795.1 Pseudomonadota bacterium
CGCTCACAATCTATCGGCGTCGGACGTGGGCGCAGCTCTGGCGCGCCAGAACCTCATAACACCCGTCGGCACGCAGAAGATGGGCGCCTACGAATGGACCGTCGATCTCAACGATTCTCCGAAGGTGGTCAGCGATTTCAACAATCTTCCGGTAAAGGTGGTCGATGGCGCGGTCGTTTTCATGCGCGACGTCGCCTATGTCCATGACGGTTCGCCGCCGCAGACCAATCTGGTGCAACTCGACGGGCGCAAAGGCGTTCTGATGTCGATCTTGAAAATCGGCTCGGCCTCGACGCTCGACATCATTTCCGGAATCAAGGCGCGCCTGCCGACGATCCAGAAAACGCTGCCGCCCGGCGTCACGCTTAAATATGTGGCGGATCAATCGGGTTTCGTGAAATCCTCGGTGGCGGCGGTGGTGCGCGAAGGCGTCGCGGCGGCGGCGCTGACGGGGTTCTTGATCCTGGTGTTCCTCGGCTCCTGGCGCTCGACCCTCATCATCACGGTGTCGATCCCGCTGGCGGTGCTGAGTTCGATCATCGCGCTTTCGGCTCTCGGCGAGACGATCAATGTGATGACGCTCGGCGGCCTTGCGCTCGCGGTCGGCATCCTGGTCGACGACGCGACGGTGACGATCGAGAACATCAACCGGCACATGGAGGAATTCGACGAGGACATTCTGACCGCCATCACCCGCGGCGCCCACGAAATCATGCCGCCGGCGACGATCGCGCTGTTTTGCATCTGCATGGCTTTCGTGCCGCTGCTCGCGCTCGGCGGCGTCGCCGGCTATCTGTTCCGTCCGCTGGCTGAAGCCGTCGTCTTCGCGATGATCGCTTCTTATCTGTTGACCTACACGCTCGTCCCGACGATGGCGCATTTTCTGTTGCGCAGTCAGCACGCCCATGCCCACGACGCCGCGCCGAGCGGATTTTTCGCCGCCTTCCAGCGCGGCTTCGAGCGCCAGTTCGAGCGGCTACGCCGGGGCTATGTCAGCCTGTTGACCCTGGCGCTCGCCCATCGCGTCCTGTTCGTCTGCGGCTTTCTCGGCGTCGCCGTGGTCTCTGTAATCGGTTTGGCGCCTTACCTCGGCCAGGACTTCTTTCCGTCGGTGGATTCCAACGCGATCCGAATGCATTTTCGCGCGCCGACGGGCTCCAGGCTCGAAGAGACCACCCGTCTCGCCGACGAATACGAGCGCAAGATTCGCGCGATCATCCCGCACGATCGTATCGCCAGCGTCGTCGACAATATCGGGTTGCCGATCAGCGGCATCAACATTTCCTACGGAAACTCGGGCACGATAGGGGATTTCGACGGCGATATGCTCATCACGCTGACCCAGGGCGAGCAACCAACCGATATCTACGTGAAGCAGATGCGCGAGCAACTGCCGCGCGCGTTTCCGGGCAGCACATTCTCGTTTTTGCCCGCCGACATCGTGAGCCAAATTCTCAATTTCGGTTCGCCCGCGCCGATTGACGTTCAGATCGCCGGCGGCAAGAGCATCGCCCGGCGCGCCTTCGCCAACCGGCTGCTGGCGAAAATCCGGCGCGTGCCCGGCGTCGCCGATCCGCGCATACAGCAGCAATTCCGCGACCCAGGGCTGAAGGTCGATTTCAACCGGGACTTCGCCAGCGTGGTCGGCATGACCGAGAACGACGCCGCCGCCAGCCTTCAGGCGACGCTCTCGGGCAGCACGCAGACGGCCCCGACCTATTGGCTCGATCCCGCGAATGGTGTCTCCTATCCGGTCTCCGTGCAGACGCCGCAATATCGCATCGATTCGATGCAGGATCTCAAGACGCTTCCCTTGACCGCCTCGTCGTCGGCGCAATTGCTGGGCGCCCTGGCGACGTTTTCGCCGGAGCCGCTCGACGCCGTGGTCACGGAATACAATGTTCGTCCCACCACCGACATTTTCGCCGCGACCCAGGGACGCGATCTTGGCGCGGTGGCGGCCGACGTTCAGAAGATCGTTGACGCCGCACAGGCCGAAGCGCCGCCGGGCATGACGATCGTCATTCGCGGCCAGTACGCCACCATGACCAGCGCCTACCAGCAATTGTTGATCGGTCTCGCCTTCTCGATCGTGCTCATCTACCTGCTGATCGTCGTCAATTTCCAATCCTGGATCGATCCGCTGATTATTGTCATGGCTTTGCCGGCGGCGTTGGCGGGCATCGTCTGGATGCTGTTCGTCACCGCCACGACGCTGTCGGTGCCGGCGTTGACAGGTGCGATCATGTGCATGGGCGTCGCCACGACCAACAGCATCCTGGTCATCAGCTTCGCGCGTGAGCAATTGGCCGAGGGAAAGGATGCGCTCTCGGCCGCGCTCGCCGCCGGCGCCACCCGCTTCCGGCCGGTGCTGATGACCGCCTTGGCGATGATTATCGGCATGGCGCCTATGGCGCTCGAACCCGGCCAGAACATGCCGCTTGGGCGCGCCGTCATCGGCGGCCTGCTCTTCGCTACATTCGCGACGCTTCTGTTCGTGCCTACGATGTTCACTATCGTCCACGGGCGGCGCGCTCGCTTTTCGAC
>JAJYDD010000077.1 GCA_021777795.1 Pseudomonadota bacterium
GCTGACGCGCGGTTGGGCGCGCACATATTGCAGCAAAGCGTCGAAATTGGAGTCGGGCGCCTCGTAGACGATGCTGGCGCCGTCGCAGCCGGGAAAGCGGCCGCCGCCGCCGGCGCGGTAGGAATTAGTGACGACGAGGAAGCTTGCGTCCTCGTCGATCGGCCGGCCTTCGAAGCTCAGATCCAAGACCCGGCGCGCCTCGGGGGCGATCAGGCGGCCCTGGTCGTCGTAGCGGGCGGGCTGCGTGAGGTCGAGGCGGTAGCCGACGCCAGCGATGGAATCGAAATCGTAAGGCGCGAAATCGGCGCGCAGCAGCGGCTGCGGCGCGCGGCTCTTGGGGTCGAGGCGGAGGAACACGCTGGCGGCGCGCTCCAGCCATTCGCGCACCGTCGCCCCGCTCGCCCGCACCACGCGCAGGCCGTTGGGGTAAGCGTAGAGATCGGCGATGTGGCGCAGCGCCACCGGGCCGGCGGGAACGTCGGTGTAATAGCCGGGGCCGGCGCGGCCGCCGCATTTGAACGGGGCGGCGGCCGACAGCAGCGGGCCGGCGCCCGGCAGCGCCCGGCGCGCGTACCAGAGTTGCGCGTCGTGGACGACGCGCAGGCTGGAATCGTCGCCGATCATGGCGAAATAGGAGGTGAGCGGCTTGGCGATCTCGCCGACGGGGGCGCGCACATAGGCGAGCGTCGCGCGATGGCCCGCCTCGGCCGCCGCCAGCGTCGCCGGGTCGGCGACGGTCTCGGGCGTCACCGGCCGCAGCGAGGCCTCGGCGTCCCGGACGCGCCAGCGCGCGCCCTCCTGCACAAGGGCGAAGTCTATCAGCCCGATATGCGAGCCCCAGAAGCCGGGCATGACGGCGGGCACGCCGCCGACGAGTCCCCTGGCGGCGTCGACGCCCGCAATCCCCTCGAAGTCGGCGCCCGGCAGCGTCTGGTGCTGGTGACCGAGAAAGAGGGCGTCGATCCCGCCGGATTCGGCCAGCGCCAGCCCCGCGTTCTCGTCCATCCCCGCTGGCCCGATCTTCGACAGGCCAGAATGACAGAGCGCGACGACGATGTCGGCGCCCGCCGCCCGGCACGCCGGGACATGCCGGCGCGCCGCCTCGACCACCCCGATCGTCGTCGCCCGTCCCGCCAGATGGCTTCGGTCCCAGCGCACGATCTGCGGCGTGACGAAGCCGACGACGCCGACTTTGAGATCGCGCGCGCCGCCCTCCTGGTCGCGCGGGCGCAGCTCAAGGATCGTCCAGGGCTGGAAATAGAGGCCGCCGTCCGGCCGCAGCACATTGCAGCACAGCGCCGGGAATTGCGCGCCGGCGAGCGCGGCTTCGAGCGCGTCCAGACCGTAGTTGAACTCGTGATTGCCGAGCGCGGCGGCGTCGTAGCCCATCGCGTTCATCGCCGCGATCATCGGATGGGTCGCGATGACGCGCCGCGTCAGCGCCTCGGCCGCCCAATCGCCGAGCGGCGAGCCCTGGATGAGATCGCCATTGTCGAAGACGAGGCAGTTGCTAACCTCGCGGCGCGCCTCGGTGATGAGCGCGGCCGCCTTGGCGAGGCCAAAGGAATTGTCGGGACGGTCGCGATAATAATCGTAAGGCCCGATGCGCGCATGCACATCGGTCGTCCCGATCAGTCTGAGTTGGACCGCGGACGCCATGCCCCCTCCGGCCTGAGTCTATCGGCGAGGCCGCAGGTCGGGTCAAGGCGAATTAACCCTTCACGCCGGCGGCTTTCTCTTCGGCGGGCGCGGCGCTCGCTGCGGCGGCGGGGGCGGGCGGGGCGTTGTTGGCGGCGGGAACCAACGCCTTGGTCTTGAAGCCGTCGAGCAGCTTCCTGGCCTCAGCCATCACCTTGCCGTCCATGCGGTTCTCGACCTCGTCGCGCTTCTTGGCGGCGTCGGCGTCGCCCTGACGCGCGGCGAGCGAGAACCACAGCCAGCTCTCGGCTAGGTTCTGCGGCGCGCCGAGGCCGCGCCCGTAGAGCACGCCGAGGTTGAACTGGCTGTCGCGCACGCCGTAGCTGCCCGCCTTGCGGAACCATTCCACCGCTTTGGCGTAATCGGGTTTGCCGTCGCCACCGTCCTGCGCATAGAGGACGGCGAGATTGTGCATCGCCCGCGCGTTGCCGGCGTCGGCCGCCTGCTTGTACAGCGCGCGCGCCTTGGCCGCATCGCGGGCCACGCCGATTCCCTTCTCGTACATGGCGCCGAGCCGGTATTGGGCGAAGTTATTGCCGGCGTCGGCGGCCGTCTGCATCCAATCCGCCGCCGCCTTGGGGTCGCGCGGTGCGCCGCGGCCTTCGAGATAGCGCTGCGCGATCTCGACCTGCGCGCCAACGTCGCCGCTGGAGCCGGCGGTCGCGAGCGCACTGCCGAAGCCCGCAGGGAGCGCGGCGACGAGCGCCGCCGCTGGCTTGCGCGCGTTCTCGCCTTTAGGCGCCGGCGCCGCCGGAAGCGGCGCGGCGATTACTTTGGGCGACGGGGAGATCGATCCCGTCGGTGTGGTGTCGGTCGCGGCCTGTCCGGCGGGCGGCGTGGCGTGCGCCAACGGCGAGGCGGGAACTTCCAACTCGGATTTGCGCACCGGCGCGTGGCTGTGCATTTCAAGCACCGCGACGCCGGTCAGCAGCGTCATGACACCGGCGACACCGAGCAGCACCGATCGACGGTGTTGCGTGAACAGCGTCGCCCCTCGCTGGGCGAGGCCGGCGACGCCCTGTGCGTTCGCGGCCACAGGGTCGGCGTCGTCGCGCCGTTCGCCGTCAGTGGCGGCGGCGGCGTGGGCGGCGCGCCGGGCGGCGGCGATATGGGCGTTGATCGCGGCCGCCTTGGCCGCGCCCTCGGCGGAATCGCGACTCCGCCCCTGCGCGCCGATCTGGACGGCGTCGAGGTTCGGCGGCGCGGGGCGCCGCTCCCCGTCGCTCCGGTCGGGAATGCCGAGTAAGGCCGCGCGCGAGGTCGCGGCGGGCGGCGGCGCGGGTGCGCGTGGCGCCGACGGCTCCGGCGGTTCGGCGCTCGGATCGCGGTCAAATTTCTCGACCAGCTTTTCCAGGATTTCCTGCACGCCGGAGAAGCGGGCGTCCATGCGGCGATCGAACTGCGTCTGCTCGGCGCGCATTTCCGACAAGGTCGCCGCGCCGCGCCCGACTGCCTCGCGGGCGGAGCGGAACGCCTCCAGTTCCTCGGTCAGCTCGATCATCGCCTGTTCGAGCGCGGCAGGGCCCGGCCGCAGGGATGATATCGCGTCGAGGCGCTCGTGGATGTCTTGGAGATGGCCGAGCAGAGCCTCCGGGTCGGAAGCCGGCGCACGATTGGCGAGCTCGCGCGCAATGGCCTGCGCCGTTTGGCCGACCAGCGCATCCGACGGCCCGGCCGGCTCGATGTCGTCAATCCGATCCTGAAGCGCGCGCAGTTCCTGGGCGATGCCGCCGAAATCGCCGATCTGCTCGGCAAGCTCGCGAATGCTGAGTTCGAGCTGCGCCAGCCCTTCGGCGCCGGGGAGGGCGTCGGCGGATCTCCCGTCGAGCTTGCTCTCGATGCCTTCGAGCCGTGCGGCGACGTCCTGGACCAGATCCTCCATGAGAGCGGCGCGCGGCGCGCCGCTCTCGCGATCGAGCCGGGCGCTGAGTTCGGCGATGGCCTCAGCGACGGCCGAGAGATCGGCGGACGGGTCGAGGCGGGACGCCGTCTGTTCCATCAGCGCCTCGATGCGCGAGACGTCGGGGGCGGGCCGATCGATTTTCGCCGTGAGGTCGGCGATGGCGTCGGCGACTTCAAATCCCGGCCGGTCCAGGCGGTCGGCCACGCGCTCCAACAGGTCTTCGACGCGCGCGGCGGAGAGTGTCAAGGGGCCGTCGTCGATCTTGGCCGCCAGCGCCTGGATCGCCGAGACGACGGCGCGGAACTCCTCGGGGCCGACGGTGGGTCTGTCGAGCTTCTCGGCGGCGCCGCGCAGAGCTTCCTCTAGCCGGTCGCCGTCGAACTGCTCGGATTGCCGCTCGATGCTCTCGCGCACCGCATCGAGCTGGGCCGAAAGCGCGTCGATGGGCTCGCGGTCGATTTTCACTTGCGCCGGGCGGCGGAACGCCTCTTCGAGCCGGGCGCTCATCGCCGCCAGCGTCGAATTGATGCCCTGGGAGTCGATAACCGGCGAGCGGTCGAGCCGCTCGACCACGGCGCCGAGAGCGCTCTCCAGCCGCTCGGCCTGCGGGCTCGGGGCGGCTGGCTTGTCGAGGCTCTCGCGCACGCTTTCGATGCGCCGGGCGAGCTCTTCGATCGGTCGGGGATCGAGCGAAATGGTGGTGGGCCGGCTGCTCACCTCCTCGATCTTGGCGGCGATCTCGCGCAGCGCCCCGTCGATTTCCGGCGTCGGCTTATCGAACTGGGCGCGGATGTCGGCCAGCGCCGTCTCAAGGCGCGCGGCATGCGGAGCGAAGCCGCGCTCCGCCTCGCTGCGCACGCTGTCGATGCGTCGCGACAGCTCTTCGATTGGGCGGGCGTCGAACACCGGGCGGGCCGCGACCTCCTCAACTTTGGTTCCGATGTTGGCCAACGCCGCCTCCAGGCGCGCGGCATGCGGAGTAAAGCCCCGCTCGGCCAAGCTACGCACGGTGTCGACGCGGCGCGACAGTTCCTCGATCGGGCGGGCGTCGAATGCGGGGCGCGCGGAGGCTTCCTCGACTTTGGCGCGGATGTCGGCGAGCGCGGATTCCAGTCGCGCGGCGTGCGGGGCGAAGCCGCGTTCGGCGACGCTGCGCACTGCGTCGATGCGGCGCGATAGATCCGCGATCAGCTTGGGGTCCGGGGCGGGGCGGTTGACCGCCTCCTCGAACTTCGCCGCGAGCTGGCGCAGCGTCGCGTCCACCGCCTCGATCTGCTGGGTCTGGGCCGGACGTTCGAGTCGGGAGCGGATTTCGGCGAGCGCGCCCTCAAGCCTTTCCACTTGCGGCTGGAACGCCTGTTGGCTTTCGACCGACTTGCGCATCTCCTCGATGCGGCGCCCCAGCGCTTCGACCGGCTGCATGTCGTTGGGTTCGGCGCGGCCGAGACCGCGCACCTCTGCGGAGAGCTGGCGCAGGCCGGTTTCGAGGCGCTCGATCTCGGCCGCGCCCGCCGCAGCCTGTGGCAATTTCTGGTTCAGTTCTCCGACGGCGGCATTCATTTCCTCCACCTTCGACGCCAGAAGGCTCTGCTGCTCCACTAGGCCGCGCACGCCTTCGATGCGGCGCGAAAGCTCCTCGATCGGGCGGGGGTCGAGCGTCGGCGTCGCGGGGTTACGCAACGCCTCTTCGAGCCGCCCGATCAGCCCATGCAGCGCGGTCATCGTCGCCGCCGATTGGGCGCCTCCGACCGCGGCGCGGTCGAGCTTGTCGTTGAGATTGGCCAGCGCCGCCAGCAGCGGCGCGCCATCCGGGCGGACGACGCCCTGCTGCTCGACGACGGCGCGGATCGCCTCGACGCGGCGGGCGAGTTCCTCCAACGGGCGCGCGTCCAGACGCCGTTCGACGGCGGGCTGCCGCTTGGCGGCATCGCTCGGCGCAGGCTCCTTCGCCGCCGCGGCCGGCTGCGCAATGCGCTCGATGCGCTCGGCCAGACCCGCGATTTGGCGCTCGATGCGGGCGACCACCTCGTCCTTTTCGGCCATGAGCGGGCTCGCGGCAGGCTTGGTGGCGAGCGTCTCGACTTTGTCGGCGAGACCGCGCAATTGGCTTTGCATGTCAGCCACGGCGGGATCGGTCGGCGCTGGCGCCTTGGCGGGCGCCGGCGGGCGTTCGGCTTCGGGGGCGACCTCTTGACGCTGCTGGCGGCGGCGGGCGAGCCGTTCGGCGACGAGGCGGAAGGTCTCGTCGTCCTCGGCCGGCGCGGTCGCAATTTCCGGAGCGGTGTTGACGGCCGGCTCCTCGCGGGCGGCGCGGCGCGTTAGCGCTTCGAGTCGCGCCGCGACCGGGTCTTCGCGATCCGGCGGCGGCGCTATGGGTTGCTGAACCTGGGTCGCCAGCGATTCCAGGGCTTGCGCGGCCCGCGCCTCGCTCTGCTCGGCGCGCCGACCGATGCGCGCGATCGCGGCTTCGAGTCGATCGCGGTCGCTCTTGCGGGCTTCCTCCGCGCCGCTTAACGTTTCGAGGGCGCGGGCGGTGCGCGCGGCGGTCGCCTCAGCGCGCGCTTCGACCTCAGCGATGGCGCGTTGCAGTCGCTCGTTCTCGCCGCCATGCGCCTCCACCAGGCTGGTCAGCGATTCGAGCGCCTGGGCGGCGCGGCGCTCGCTGCGCTCGGCGCGCTTCTCGATCTCGCGGATCGTCTCCTCAAGCCGGCCGTCGTCGCTGCGCGCGTCGATCACGTTGGAAAGCGATTCGAGCGCCTGGCTGGCGCGGCGCTCGCTGCGCTCGGCGCGCCGCTCGATGTCCCGGATCGCGTCCTCGACGCGGACGCGGGCGCGCGCGGACTCGGGTTCGCGCGGCTGCGTGCGCTGTACGCGCTGTTCGATGCGCGCCATCGCTTGCTCCAGAGGGTCGGGCTCGGCGGGATCGGGTTGGACGGCGCGGCGCGCCGCCAGCCGGCGGGGTTCTCGTCGCTCGTCCTCTTGCCCCTCGCGGCGCGGGCGGAGTGATTCGTCGCGCGCGGCGGGTCGTTCGGCGGGATCGCGGCGGCCCTCGGGCGGCTCGCGGCTTTCGGGCGCGGGCGCCTTGCGCGCCAGGCGGTCGATGCGTTCTTCTATGGCTTCGAGGCGCTCGCGCTCGTTAAGCTCTTGCGGGTCGACGCCGAGGTCTCCGGCATATTCGGCGATGGCTGCGGCGATCCATTCGTCGAAGGCGACGCCAGCGGATTTCGCCATCTTCTCAGCGATTTTGTGGGCCGACCGCTCATGGACGCGTCCGTTTTGCGCTGCTGCCGCTTTCATTGCCCCGCCCATCATCAGCGATACCCGTCGTTAACGAAGGATGTTTCGGACGATGTGGTGAACAATCCGTTAAGCTGTGCCGAAACGGGTCAATCGACGTTTCGTGGAGGCATGCGAATCTCTGGTTGTATACACTCATGAGTTGCATAAGGCTCACGAACGCGCTATCCGTAACGGTGGCGGCGGACTTTCGTGAGTCGGAAGCCCGAAAACTCTAGGGGAACGCAAGCATAACGGAGAGTGGGCTATGGCGACTTTGGGTAATTTTGCAGCGTCTCGGCTTGAAGCTGAGACTCGATCTGACTCGGCCGGCAATATCGGCAAGCGTGAGATGACGATCGGGGAGATGGCGATCGAGTTTAATGTCAGTCTGCGTACTCTGCGTTTCTATGAAGACCGGAAATTGTTGCGTCCGCGGCGGGAGGGAAACTCGCGGCTGTATTCCGCAACGGATCGGCTTCGCATGCAGATGATAATGAAGGGCAAACAGCTGGGATTCACCTTGACGGAGATCCACGATCTCATCGGCAATTACGAATCGTCGGATGACTTCGAGGGGAAGTTGAAGCCGCAGCAAATCGTCGCGCAGATTGACCATCTGGAGCGGCAGCGGGCGGAGATCGACGGCGCCATTGCGCGCCTGCGCGCAACGCACGAGCGGCTGGCGGCGGCGATTGCGCCGCGGGAGGCGCTGGCGGCCACGGCCTGACCGGCGACGCGGCTCACGCTCCGGGGCGCTTCGCCCTGGCGCGGCTCTCCACGATCTCCACCGCCTTGGCGAAGGATTGGTCGATGTCGAGCCGCGTCGTGTCGAGGGTGACGGAATCCTCGGCGGCGCGCATCGGGGCGTCGGCGCGCTCAGCGTCGCGGGTGTCGCGGCGGGCGATGTCGGCGAGCACGGCGGCGTAGTCGATTCTGTCGCCGCGCCGCATAAGCTCCAAGGCCCGGCGCTGGGCGCGCGCGGCCGGGCTGGCGGTGACAAAAATCTTAACGTCCGCGTGCGGGCAGATGATGGTGCCGATATCGCGTCCGTCGAGCACCGCGCCGCTTGGCCGCGCCGCGAAATCCCGCTGCGCCCGAATCAGCGCGGCCCGCACTTCCGGCATCGCCGCCACCATTGAGGCGGCCTCGCCCATGCGTGCGCCGCGCAGCGCGTTTTCGTCGAATTCCATCAGGCCGAGACTGCGTGCGGCGGCGACGGCGGCCTCGACGTCGGTGAGCGCCTTGTCGGCCTGAATGAGGCTGGCGGCGGTGGCGCGATAGAGCAGGCCGGTGTCGAGGTGCGGCAAACCGTAATGGGCCGCCAGGCGGCGCGCGATCGTGCCTTTGCCCGACGCGGCGGGGCCGTCGATGGCGACGATCACGCGCGATCGCCCGCAGACATTGCAAGCTGCGCGAGCCGACCCTGTCGCGCGCGGCCTAACCTCGTCAACACGGCGTCCCCAAAATGCTTCCGGCCGGCTTCGGACCTCGGCCTCGCCGGGGTTTAGGGCGGCGGCGCGCCGCTGTCGAGCGCCGGGGACGCATTGCCTGCTGACGCCGCTTGCGCCTCAAACGGCGCGCGCCTATTCCCAGCGCGGACGCCGGCGCCGCGCAGCGCCGGCCAGCAACGGAGACAGCCATGAGCAGCAAGGGCGGGGCGCCGAGCGGGGCGAAGCGGAGCTTGCGCTCCAAGCTGTGGTTCGACAATCCCGACAATCCCGGCATGACCGCGCTCTATATCGAGCGCTATCTCAACTTCGGCCTGACGCCTGGGGAATTGCGCTCCGGCAAGCCGATCATCGGCATCGCCCAGACCGGCTCCGACCTCTCGCCCTGCAACCGCCACCATATCGAACTCGCCAAGCGTGTGCGCGACGGGATCATCGCGGCCGGTGGCGTCCCATTCGAATTCCCCGTCCATCCGATCCAGGAGACCGGCAAGCGCCCGACGGCGGCGCTCGACCGCAACCTCGCCTATCTCGGCCTCGTCGAGACGCTGTACGGCTATTTCATCGACGGCGTCGTGCTGACCACCGGCTGCGACAAGACGACGCCCGCCTGCATCATGGCGGCCGCGACCGTCAACCTGCCGGCGATCGTGCTCTCGGGCGGGCCGATGAACAACGGCTGGCATCACGGCGAGCGCACCGGCTCCGGCACTATCGTCTGGAAGGCGCGCGAGGAACTGGCGGCCGGAAAGATCGACTATGAGCAGTTCATGGAGATCGTCACCTCCTCGGCGCCCTCGGTCGGCCATTGCAACACGATGGGCACGGCCTCGACAATGAACGCGCTGGCGGAAGCGCTTGGCATGAGCCTGCCGGGCTGCGCGGCGATCCCCGCCCCGCATCGCGAGCGCGGCCAGATCGCCTATGAGACCGGCAAGCGTATCGTCGAGATGGTGTGGGAGGATCTGAAGCCTTCCGACATCATCACCCGCCAGGCGTTGGAGAACTCCATCATCGTCAATTCGGCGATCGGCGGCTCCACCAACGCCACCATCCACATCAACGCCATCGCCCGTCATGTCGGCGTCAAGCTCGACATCGACGATTGGGAGACGGTCGGCCACAAGATTCCGCTCTTGGTCAACATGCAGCCGGCTGGCAAATATCTGGGCGAGGAGTTCCATCGCGCCGGCGGCGTGCCGGCCGTGGTGCATGAGTTGATGAAGAAGAACCTCGTCCACGCCGACGCGCTGACCGTCAACGGCAAGAGCATCGGCGAGAACTGCGCCAAGCGCGCCACCGACGACCACGACGTCATCTATCCCATCGACAAGCCGATGCGGGAGGACGCCGGCTTCATCGTGCTGAAGGGCAACCTGTTCGACAACGCGATCATGAAGACCAGCGTCATCAGCGAGGAATTCCGCAAGCGTTATCTCTCAGACCCCAAAGACCCCGACGCCTTCGAGGGCAGAGCTATCGTGTTCGAGGGGCCGGAGGATTACCATCACCGCATCGAAGACCCGGCGCTGGAGATCGACGAGCATTGCATGTTGTTCATTCGCGGCACGGGGCCAATCGGCTATCCCGGCGGCGCGGAGGTCGTCAACATGCAGCCCCCCGCCTATCTCATCAAGAAGGGCGTCCACGCGCTGCCCTGCATCGGCGACGGGCGCCAGTCCGGCACTTCCGCCTCGCCCTCGATCCTCAACGCCTCGCCGGAGGCGGCGGCGGGCGGCGGGCTGGCGTTGCTGAAGACCGGCGACCGGGTGCGCATCGACCTGAAGAAGCGCACCGCCGACATCCTCATCAGCGCGGCGGAACTGGCCGAGCGGCGGATGAATCTTCAGGCCCATCCCTTCGCCTTCCCGAAGAGCCAGACGCCCTGGCAGGAAATCCAGCGCTCGATGGTGGCGCAGTTCGACGAGGGCATGGTGCTGAAGCCGGCGGTCGGCTACCAGCGGCTGGCGCAGACGGCGGGCGTGCCGCGCGACAATCACTGAAGGGGGACGGGGACGAGCGCCCGCGAGGGCGCTCGTCGAAGCGGTCGAGGTCAGCCGCCGACCTTCAAATTGCTGAGCGAGGTTTGCACGGCGCCGGAGCTGCGGGCGGCAGCGGAACTCGCGGCGTTGGCCGGCTTGTAATCGCCGTCCTTGTCCTTGACTTGCGAGGTTTGGGCGCTGGCGACCTTATAGTCGCCGTCGGCCGCGCGCTGGACGGGCGCGGGCGCCGTCGTGGCGCCGGCCGCAGGCGCGGATTGCGGCCGCGCCGGTGCGACAGCCACGCTCGGCGCGGACGAGACGGAAGAAACAGACACGGGGGCGGCTCCAGTTGCAGCGAGGCGCGGCGGCGTTCAAGCGCGGGCGTCCTCTGGGGATGGGCTTGGCGTAAGGTGGGGACATGGCTACGGAGCCGACGTTCGGGACGGCCTGATGCCTCTGTCGCTCGACAGCCCGACGGTTGCTCGATTCCTAGGCGCGATGTCTTAACAATTTCGCAGCGATGGGCGGAAATTCACGCATCATCATGGGACATTACGCCGCTTGCGCTTGGGACTCTACGCCGCTTGCGCTTGGGATTGAGAGGCAGACGCATTGAAAGCAGAGCCGGATTGTCGCGCTATTCTCTGAAGCACGGACAGTCCGGCCGCTCGGGATTACAACGCGCTAGGCGCCGTTTTCTGTCCGCTCGCGCGTCAGCGCCGGCGGCGGGCTGGGCGAGGCGAGGCGCGGCGGCGGCTCGATGTGGACGGCCGCGAAGCCGAAGCCCTGGTAGCGGTCGAGCTTATCGGTCAACTTGATGAGCAGCGCGATGGCGTCGATGTCGCCGTCGGTGATGGCGCGATCGACGCTTTGCACGGCCCGCGTCAGCCGCTCGACTTGCAGGCGCACATAATGGTCCGGCGCTTCGAGCCGGCGCTGGTCAAGGGCGCGGTTGACCTCGCGATAGACCGTTTTCAGGCTGACCTTGTTTTTAGCCGCGATAACGCCGCGCTCGACGCCGCTGACGACGTCCTCCAGCATATCCTCGCGCCGTTGCGCGCGGGCGGCGCGCAGGGCGCGGGTCTTGGAGAGCTGTTGCTTACGGACGGAGGGCATGGGCGCTTTTCGGGTGGGAGCAAAAATTTAGGCTAGCATGAATTCTAATTTTTAGAAATAATTTTGAACACAAAGGGAACGCTTTGCGGGCCGCCGCGACTGCGCTACGACGTGCCGGGGGATGGGGCGATGCAGAACCAGCTTTATTACGGCGATAATTTGTACGTTCTGCGCGAAAGCATCGCGGACGAGAGTGTGGACCTGATCTATCTCGATCCGCCGTTCAACTCGAACGCCTCGTACAATGTGCTGTTCAAGTCGCCGGGCGGCGTGCAATCGCCGGCGCAGATCGAAGCCTTCGACGACACCTGGCATTGGAACGAGGTCGCCGAGCGCGCCTTCGACGAAGTTCTGAGCAGCGGCCATTCGGAAGCGGCGATCATGCTGCGCGCGATGCGCTCGGCGCTCGGCGAGAACGACATGATGGCCTATTTGGCCATGATGGCGGTGCGGCTGATCGAACTGCATCGGGTGTTGAAGCCGACGGGATCGCTGTATTTGCATTGCGACCCGACGGCGAGCCATTATCTCAAAACTCTTCTTGACGCCGTTTTTAGTGTGTCTAATTTTGTAAATGAAATTGTTTGGCGACGCACTGGCGCCCATAGTGACGCAAAGCAGGGCTCTTCTCACTACGGTCGTGTACATGATACCATTTTTTACTACTGCAAAGCTCAGGAATCCCCTCATTTTGACCTTTGCGTGCAACTGAGGTCAACTTTCAACCCAGAATTGTGATATTTTCACCGATGTGGAGCTATCGCTCCAATCCTTCGCTGCCAGGTCACACAA
>JAJYDD010000618.1 GCA_021777795.1 Pseudomonadota bacterium
GGCGCTGTAGGCGGCGTCGGGCAGGGGCGTCAGTTCCTCGACGCCGAACATATGCTTGCGCTCGACGTCGCTGCGCAGCCAGAGCGCGCCGGGCGCCGCGCCGATCTCAGGCGCGAGCAAAGCGCAGAGCGCGCTCTTGCCCGTGCCCGAGAGCCCGCCGACAGCGACGAGACGCGGCGGGGCAGGGTGCAGAAACGTGCGCGCGAAATGGAAATAACGCCGCGCTTCCTCGTCCGCGCCGGCGTTCGCCGCCACCTTGGCGCGGATCGCCGCGCGCAGGCTGAGAAACAGCGGCAAAGCGGCGAGGGCGGATAAGGTCTCGGCGTCGCTGTCGCTGAGATAGGCGTTGTACAGCAGATTGGCTTGGCGCCTGAGATCGCGCTCCCACAGATCCATCAGCGTGAAGGCGAGGTCGTAGAGAATGTCGCCGGTGGCGATGGTCTCGTCGAATTCGATGGCGTCGAACGGCGTCGGCTCGCCGTCGATCACGGCGATGTTTCTCAAATGCAGATCGCCGTGGCAGCGTCGCACCGCGCCGCGCGCCGTCAGCATTGGGGTCAACCGCGTCAGCGCCGCGCGCGCGTCTTGCGAAAGCTCCCACGCGGCGTCGGCGCCGAACAGATCGGGCCGCTCGGCGAAGGCGGTCGCGTTCTGCTCGATCCACAGGCCCATCGCCGCCATCGCCGGCGCGGCCTCGCGCTGCGGGGCTTTGGCGTGCATCGTGCGGATCGCCTTGGCGAGCTTGCGCACCATTGCATCGCTAAGTTCGCCGCGCGCGGCGACCTTGTCGAGCGTCGCCTCGTCGTCGAAGCGGCGCATCCGCGTCGCCCATTCGACGATCTCGCCTTCGCCCTCGAAACCATAGCCGTCGCGGGTTCTGCGGATCGGCGCCGCCTCTATATATATATGCGGCGCATAGCGCTGGTTGATCGCGATTTCCGCTTGCGCCGCCGCGCGGCGTTTTTCCAAAGTCGAGTAATCGAGAAACGGCAGCTTTATCGCGCGCCTTATCTTGATCGCCTCGCAGCCCTTCAGCAGCACGATGGCGCCCTGCGTGTCGATGCGTTTCGCGCCGCGCGCGAAATGCGCGACGATGTCGCCTTGCGGGTTTTCGTTCATCTCCACCTCGCAGTTTAGGCGGCGATCAACCCGACCCCGCGCAACAGCGCGCCCGCCAGGGCTGAGGCCGCGAGCGTCGCCAACGCGCCCGCCCTCAGACGGAAGATGGCGAAAGCCGCGCCCAGCGCCAGCGCCAGCGCATAGGGATCGGCGCTCGCCGGCGCCGGCGCGTCGAACGCCAGCCCGAAGGCGCGCACCGGGACGACCGCGCCAAACAGCGTGTGGATGGCGAACCACAGCGCCAGATTAAAGATGACTCCCACGACGACCGCCGTGATCGAGAGCAAGGCGCCTTTCAGCGCCCGGTTTTCGCGCAGGCTCTCGATGAAGGGGCCGCCGGCGAAGATCCACAGGAAACACGGCGCGAACGTGACCCAGGTCGCCAGCAGGCCGCCCAGCGTTCCCGCCAGCAGCGGCGCCATCGCGCCGCTGTGGTGGAAGGCGGCGAGGAAGCCGACGAATTGCAGAACCATGATGAGCGGACCCGGCGTCGTCTCCGCCATGCCGAGCCCGTCGAGCATTTCATGCGGCGACAGCCAGCCATAATGCTGCACCGCCTGCTGCGCGACATAGGCGAGCGCGGCATAGGCGCCGCCGAAGGTGACGACCGCCATCTCGCTGAAGAACACCGCGATGCGCGTGAACACATGCGCCGGCCCCAGCGTCGCCAGCAGAAGCGCCACGGGCGCGAGCCACAGCGGCAGCCAGACGGCGACGGCGTTGCCAAACGCCCGCCACGAGGCGCGGGCGTGGGCGGGCGTCGCCTCGCCGAGCAGGCTTTCGGAGTCCCCCGGCGCCGGCGCCCCGCCAGCGAAGGCCGGAAGGCCGGCGCGCGCCCCGATATAGCCGACGACGCCCGCCGCCATGATGACGAGCGGGAACGGCGCCGAAAAGAAGAACAGCGCGATGAACCCCGCCGCCGCGAAGCCCCGCAACACGCTATTGCGCAGCGCCCGCCGCCCGACGCGGATCAGCGCCTCGACGACGATCGCCAGCACCGCCGCCTTGAGCCCGAAGAACAGCCCCGCCACGACCCCGACATGGCCGTAGAGCGCATAAATCCAGCTCAGGCCCATGATCGCGACGACGCCGGGCAGGATGAAAAGCCCGCCCGCGATGATTCCGCCAGTCGTGCGATGCATGAGCCAGCCGATATAGGTGGCCAGTTGCTGCGCCTCGGGCCCCGGCAGCAGCATGCAATAATTGAGCGCATGGAGGAAACGCGCGTCGGAGATCCAGCGCTTCTCCTCGACGATCACGCGATGCATCACTGCGATCTGCCCCGCCGGGCCGCCGAACGACAGCGCCGCCACGCGCAGCCAGACGCGGAACGCCTCGCGGAGGGGGACGTAGTGGGCAGCGGACTCTGTGGGGGGCTGAGGCTCCGGCACGCGCCACGCTATGCGGCTCTCGGCGTCTC
>JAJYDD010000619.1 GCA_021777795.1 Pseudomonadota bacterium
ACCTCGAGACGCTGGCCAACCGCATCGATCTGCAGCGCGCCTCCGAGCGTGGCGCGCAACAAATGACGCGCGCGGAGGTAACGGCGATCGCGGGTCCGAATGCGGATCGGCTGATCGAGCGGGCGAACGCGACACGCTTGAGCGAGGGCCGCGAAGCCGCCGCAGCCGCGCGCGTTGCCGGTCGCGCGATCGGCGCCGAACGCCGCGAGGAGGCGGCGGTCCGTCTCGACCCGACATCCCAAAGGGAGATTCGGACAGAAAGAGCGGTCGTGGCGAATGCGGAGACCTTCGCCGCCCGGGAGGCCCGTGAAGCCAGGGCGGCGGCTGAAGCCGCGCGGTCGCTAGCGCAACACCCTGGCGAGCGTTTGTCGCCTGCGCTGGCCCAGACCGACGCGCTCGCACGCCTGCGTCAGGAACAGGAACAGGTCATTCGCGAGATCGAGGCGAGCGAACGCGCCGAGCCGCAGTCGCAAAAGGGTCAGCACATAAATTCTGGTCGAAGCCCTCGGTCTTGATCTTACCGGATGATTCCTTGGCGAAGGGCAAGCACGATGGCGTGCGCCTTGGTGACGGCGCCGAGCTTCTCGCGCGCCGACAGGATGTGCTTGGTCACGGTCGGCTTCGATATGCCGAGGATCGTCGCGATCTCCCAGTCGGTCTTGCCCTCGGCGGCCCAGAGCATGCAGTCGTGTTCGCGCGGCGACAGGACGTCGCGCGAGCGTCTGGAGCTACAGCGCCGCTGGAGGACGGCGCCGATAGCATAATTGGCGACAAAGCCGAGCACGGATTGGTCGTCGGGGCTGAACGCATTATCGGCGCCGCCGAACGAAATGGCGGCCAAGGCGCCGTCGAGAAGCGCGATCGGCACGACGAAACCCCCGCGCAGTCCGAACTCTCTGGCCTCGCCGTCAATCAACGCGACATTGTCCGCGTGAGCGGAGGAAGAATAGGCGTCTTTCCAGGTGAACGGAGCGCGGTCGCGTTGCAGTCGCTCCACGATGGGATCGCGAAAGATGTAGCCGCATCGGTTGTAACGCTCAGCCCATTCGTCCGGGAAGCATTGGAGAAGTGTCCTTTTGCGAATTTCTCGCGCCGAAGCCTCCGGCAACGGAACCACGCCGCCGCCGATCAAAAAGATGCCCAGGGGCCGCGTGACGTCCAACAGCACCCGTTCGATGGCTCGCTCGTCGCAGGCTTCGTCGATGTCGCGCACGAACCGCCACGTTTTGTCCATAGGCAAGGAGGTCAGCATTTCGAGAAAACGTCCTTCGCCGGAATGCCGCTTGGCGTGAATCGAAAACAGGGCGCAGATAGCCAATAGCAGTCGCGATCTCAAACATTTAGGGAGCGCGGGCGAGAAGCATTGCGTTTTTGCGCGCCTCAGCCGCGCGAATCCACCTGCACGAAACCGACCCCCTCACCGGGGGCGGCGACGCAGTGTGTCGGAGCGTGATTCCGAAAATGCACGTCGTCCTTGTAAACGGCGGAAAAAGTCCTCTCGCGGGGCAGCCGACGCAGCGGACTCCTGAGGCGCGGGGTGGCGGCCGACCCCGTGCTATTCTGACGACGCGTCATCGCCAAACGTGCGTTCAAGCTTTTCAAGCGTCGCGCTGGCCTGAGTCACTCTATCGTCAAGTCTTTCTCGGGCGCTCAGGACGCTGAGCATCTCGCGAGAAGCCGCACGCTGCTCGGCGGTCGCCGCGGCCAAGACTTGGCGCAGGTCGCAGCTCTCTCCGACTTGAATTGGCGGGGCGCCGAGCGACAAGGATTTCCGCGCAGAGGCAGGAGCGGTCGAGCTGGCGACCAGCGGAAGCGGTTCCGTCGCCGTATTCGTTGAAGATGGCTTAGTCGCTCTCGGCGAGCTTCGCTTAGGGGCCGCCTTCTTTGATGAAACCCGCCTCGTTGTGGAGGCGACCTGTTCCTCGCCCTCGCCGGAGGCAGCCAAGGCGTCGTCTTGCATCGGCCCGAGGGCGCCGCCGAGCGGCTCATCCTGCCAAGGTTGCAGCCTTGGCAGGCTCGGCGGTACGCCCCTCGCGGCTTCGTAAAGCCGCCGATACGGCTTGTCCTTGTAGTGCCGGATTTTGGTCAGCTCGAACGACGGCGAGTTCTTCACCATCAGGATCGAAAGCCGCGCCGACATCTCGCGCAATTCGAGCGGGCTGCGCAGCGCGCGCGGCGTGTAGTGGGGCGCCCACGCGCGAGGGGCGAAGACGCCCTGCCCCGGGCGCATCACAGGGGTCTTGTAGACTTGCGTCGTTTCGCCGAGCATCTCCGACACGAATTCCGAGGTGTCGAGATCGTTGATCTGGATGAACAGCTTGAACTGCGAGCCGGAGACGGTGGTGATGCGGGTGCTCTTGCCGTAGAGCTCGTCGAGCTGGGCGATATCCTGGCAGACGATCGCCATGCGGAAACCGTAGCCGGCCGAAATGGTGATCTTGGAAATCAGCGAGTCCATGCGGCCGACGTGATAGAATTCGTCGAGCATGAGCAGCACCTGATGCGGCTCGTCGGGGCCTGGAATTTTCTCCATCAGGA
>JAJYDD010000078.1 GCA_021777795.1 Pseudomonadota bacterium
ACGTCTTGATGGAGCGCCGGCCTGTTGCCTTTCAACGCCAACAAGTAATCGCCGCCGCGCGCGACGATCTTGTCGGCGATCTCGGTCTGGGTTCCCATGGCGTCGATGGCGACCAGCGCGCCCGTCAGCTCAAGCCGCTCCAGCAGCAGAGGAATGGCGACGATCCCGTTGGATTTCTCGTCGCTCGCCTCCTGGCCGAGGACGAGGCGCTGACGGGCCGCCCAGGCGGAGACCAGATGCAGCGGTTCGCGGCCCTTTCCGCGCGCGTGGGATCGCCGCGAGGTCTTGCCGTCGATGGCGATGATGTCGGGCGCGCGGTCGCGCAAGGCTTCGACCCAGTTGGCGAAGCAGGTCTTGAACAAGTCGGCGTCGAGCCCGTTGATCACGTCGTTGAGCGTGTCGTGGGCCGGCAGGCCACGCTCGTAAGGCAGGAAACGTCGGAGAAAGTCGAGCCGCTCGTCACCCCAGAGCCTGATTTCGACGAAATCCTCCATGCCGGAAAGCGTGGCGCAAAGCACCAGCAACAATATTTCCGGCAAGGGATACAAAACCCGCCAGCGCTGGCGAGGGGCCGACAAAGCGGAAAAATGGTCGAGCAGCGCGGCGGATCGCGGCGAAAGCGGCATGGAAGGCTCCGAATCATCGAAGTCTTCCATGAATCATATTCCGTCAATCCGCGCCCCTCGCATTAACCTGAAGCGATTGCCCTGCCTCGGCGGCGCCCGGAGACCGCGCCACCCGGTTTTACGCCACAGCCGCGACGACGCCCAGCCTCAAGGCCGCAATCACGCGCGGCGCAAACGCCGGGCGGATCGGCGGTTCCGTTGGCTCCGCCGATTTTCCTGGCCTCGCGTCCACATCAAATCATATCGCAATGCCCACCTCCAGAATGAGCTTGCGCAGGACGTCGCGGGCGCGGCCCGCGCTGAACGTCTCGCGGCCGAACTTGAGCGCCGCGTCTGAGACGGCCTGCCAGCGCGCGGGATTCTCGTGGAGTTCGATCACCGCCTCGGCGAACTGGTTTGGCGTTTCCGCGAGGACGACTTCCTGTCCGCCGCGCACGTTCATTCCTTCCGTCGCGACCGGCGTCAGGACAGTCGGAATTCCGTTGCACAGAGCCATGACCACTTTGCCTTTGATGCCGGCGCCGTAACGCAAAGGCGCGACGAAGACGCGGTGACGATCGAACGCCTCCGAGACCTCCTTCACCGAACCGACCACATTGACGCCGTCTTTCTCGAGGCCTTCGAGCGATTTCTTCATCAAAACCATATCGGATCCGTAAATATGGAACACGCAGTCCGGAACCTTCTCGCGGATCAGAGGCATGACCTGGCGTGCAAAAAAATCGACGGCGTCCCGGTTCGGCACATGCTGGTAGCTCCCGAGAAACGCCACGCCAGAGCGTTCCGACCATGGGGGGATGGTTTCGCGCGCCGGGACGATCCACGGCATCACGACCGCCGAACTGGCCGGCAGCTCGGTCTGAACCACCTCGCGTTCGACCTCGTTGTAGACGATGATGGCGTCGCTGCGCCCCATGACGCTCAGCTCGCGGTCCTTGATCCCATCCGCCTTCGCGAAGGCCTCGCCGGCCGTCGGGTCGTTCAGGCTGCTCTTAAGCCGCGCCTCGCGAAGGCTTCGCAGGAAATGAAGGTCCGCGCAGTTGAAGATGATCTTGGCCTGCGGCATGGTCTCGCGCATCTTTTCGATGGCCTGTTCCATGATCTCGAAGCGCATGCCGTAAACGAAATCGAACTCGGCGCCCCGCTGGTCGAGGAATGTCTGCCAGTTCTTGTAATAGGGCGCGTAGACGCACTCGACTCCGAGCCGCTGCAACAACTCCGTGTGCCGGCCGGCATAGTCCATCTCGGTGGATGCGAACGTGACCTTGGCGCCGAGGGACTGCAGGACGCGCATTTCCTGCAACGCCGCGTACGAGCCGGCGTCTTCGTCGATGCGCGGGGTCCGCCAGTCGAAGAAGAGACAGCGCCGGCTGATCCCGACGTCCTTGACCAAATCCCACCGATCGGTCGATCGCGGATGGCGCGCCAGCGCCACCCCCCATTTGCTCAGGAACTTGGGCTTGTTCTGCCTCATGAGGGTCGAGCTGGTTCGGTCGCCCTCGGCGCTGGACGAGACCCGTTCGTAATGAACGACAACGGACATCGGCTGCACCAGCACTTTGCGCCCGGCGGCGCGCACGGACATGCAAAGATCGGAATCTTCTGAATAGGCCGGAACGAAGCGTTCGTCGAACCCGCCGACGCGCTCGAACAGATCGCGCGGGATCAGCAGGGACGCGCCGGACACATAGTGGCATTCGCGCAGATAGCGGTATTGCGGCAGCAGCGCGTCGCGCTCGTGGCGCCCGAAAGTGTGACCCTCGCCATCTTCCCAGATGGCGCAGCCGACCTCCTGAATGGCGCCATCCGGATAGATGAGCTTCGATCCGACCACCCCAGCCTCGGGGAAATCCTTGAACGTCTGCAACAGGGCGCGAATCGCGTTTGGCGTCAGCTCGGTGTCGTTGTTCAGGAAATACAGATAGGCGCCGCGGGCGGCCCGCGCCCCCTGGTTGCAGTTCAGGATAAAATGCTTGTTCCGCTCCTGCCGGACATAGCGCAACCCCTGCACGCGCCGCGGCAGGTTAACGGTCTCGTCACTCGAGCAGTCGTCCATCAGAATGACTTCGAATGACAGGCCCCAGGTCGCGACCGCCACGGACTTGAGGCACCGCCATGTATATTCGAACTGGTTATAGGCGGGGATGATGATGCTGATCCGAGGTTCCGCGAAAACGGGAAAGACGATGGGGCTGCTGCGGGCGCTCTTCTCGTCGCCGAAGATGAACGAGAGACCGTCCATGCAGCTCCGCCGATAGGCGTCCAGATCGACTTCGGCGTCCGGTGGCGCCGAGTAGCGAGAGAAATTGGTGACGGCTTCGATCAGCGTGTGGTTCGTCTGCTCCGGCTCCATGCTCCGCCTGGAGGGCGCGAGCGACGTCTGTCGGCCGACATGGGGCGGCAATGTCAGAGGCGAGCCCGCCAACTCGACGCTGGAGGGCAGCGCCCTGACGCTGAGGACGCGTGGTTCGCCGTCGTAGAAGGAGGGAACGCGCATGCTGAATCCATGGGCGCCCGTCCCGATTCCGTCGGCGACCAGCTTGGGGTCGTAGCGGTCCGCAATCGCGCCGACCAAGAGATTTTCGCCCTCGAACAGGCCGACGGAAATGGGTTCGGCGCGGCGGAGCTTGTTCCACACCCAACCTTCGAGCAAGCCGTCGTCGCCGATCTTGACCGCACCGTCGATCAGCACGGCCGGCTTGTACAGCATGTTCGCGGTCTGGCCGATCTGAATTCCGGCGCCGTAGACTTTCGCCTCGACCGTATAGCTGCCGGGCAGCAGCATTTCGGGATCGGGCGTCCAGCTGAAGCCATGCCGCCCGTCGCCATAGCCGCGGTTCTTGAGATCTGGCCGATATTCATTGCAGGTCACGGTGACCAGGGGCGTCCCGTTGAGGAACAGCTCGAGATTGACCCGCTCCGTCGGCCGATCGCGATTGAATGCCCAGCCGCTGATCCGATAAGGCTCCGCCTGCTCGACGGTCCCGATGAAATCCCCCTCGACGACAACTGCTTTCGCGCGCGACGAGGCCGCGGCCGGCACGGGGGGCATCCTTTTGGGAGTGTTTTTCAGTTTCCTGTTGTCCGCGGTTAAGGCGGTGACCTCGCACCCGTTCGCGGGAAGCTTCGATCGCGGCGGAATCCATTCGAAGGCGTGACGTCCGTCGCCGACCTTGGATTGTTCGAGATCGCGGCGATAGGCGTCGGCGACGACCGTTGCGACCAGGAGGCCGTCAAAATAGATGTTGACCGTCGATTTTTCGGCGGGTTTCGCCGGGTTCCAGACCCAGCCGGAAACACGATTCGGAGTCACGACCTCCAGCGACCCGATCGCCTCCTTCAAAGGCGCCGGCGCCTCTGTCGCCGTCGATCCAACAGACGGCGCGCTCGAAGCCCCGGCGACGGGGGCCGGCGCCTTCGCGCCGCCGTCCGCGGAAGCCGCTTTGGCTTCCGGCAAAGCCGAAGCCGGCGCGGCGGGCATCATTTTCGGAGAATTTTTCAGTTTCCGGTTCTCGGCGGTTAAGGCGGTGACCTCGCACCCGTTCGCGGGAAGCTTCGATCGCGGCGGAATCCATTCGAAGGCGTGGCGTCCGTCGCCGACCTTGGCCTGCTCGAGATCGCGGCGATAGGCGTCGGCGACGACCGTTGCGACCAGGAGGCCGTCAAAATAGATGTTGATCGTCGACTTTTCGGCGGGTTTCGCCGGGTTCCAGACCCAGCCGGAAACACGATCCGGAGTCACGACCTCCAACGACCCGATCGCCTCCTTCAAAGGCGCCGGCGCCTCTGTCGCCGTCGATCCAACAGACGGCGCGCTCGAAGCCCCGGCGACGGGGGCAGGCGCCTTCGCGCCGCCGTCCGCGGAAGCCGCTTTGGCTTCCGGCAAAGCCGAAGCCGGCGCGGCGGGCATCCTTTTGGGAGTGTTTTTCAATTTCCTGTTGTCCGCGGTCGAAGCGGTGACCTCGCACCCGTTCGCGGGAAGCTTCGATCGCGGCGGAATCCATTCGAAGGCGTGACGTCCGTCGCCGACCTTGGCCTGCTCGAGATCGCGGCGATAGGCGTTGGCGACGACCGTCGCGACCAGGAGGCCGTCAAAATAGATGTTGACCGTCGATTTTTCGGCGGGTTTGGCCGGGTTCCAGACCCAGCCGGAAACACGATCCGGAGTCACGGCCTCCAGCGAACCATTCGCCTCCTTCAAAGGCGCCGGCGCCTCTGTCGCCATCGGCGCAACAGACGGCGCGGTCGAAACCCCGGCGACGGGGGCAGGCGCCTTCGCGCCGCCGTCCGCATGATCTTCAGGGGACTGGCCGCCAACCTCTCCTCCCCGAACGCCCCCTTTCGGCGCCACGCTCTCCGGCTTCGCGTCGTTGGCCTTGGCTTCCTTGTTCATGTTCTCCTCCGTCGGGGGCGAAATCGTCGAATGTTCAAACCGGCGCCAAAAACAGAGCCTTCACGCAAACGCCGAGTCGCCGCGCATCTTGCGCCTCGCCATTCAAGTCGTTCGGAGCGAACGTCTCCCGCACCTTGAGCGCGAATCTCGTAACCATATTTTTATCGCCGGGGCGGGGCGGGACGACGAAGCGGAATTTACCGGCTTGTTCATTCCATTTTTCGAGGTCCAGTTCGGCGGGCATCCCGTCAATTTCGACCTCCAGCGAGCCGAAGATTTCGGGCGTCATGGCATTCACAACCGTCAACTCGCACCGGGCCGGCGCATGCCGCGGCATCTTCACCTGGATCTCGGACACATTTTGGGGCCCCTGCCAGCGGAAGGTGTCGTCACGTCCATTGCCCTCGGCGGGATACCAGCCTTTGCGGCCGAAGTCCTGCGCCGCGACGTTGAGGCCTTCGGATTCGAACCGCGTCAGTTCGTCCGACGTATCGACATGCGGGAATATTTTCCGAAGCTGCATCATGGTGTCGGCATAGTACTCGGCGAACATCTTGCGCGACACGGCGCGGAGGTGCGCCAGAGCCGTCGGCTGGCGCATGACGAGATCGACGGCGTTCATCACCTCCTCGACAGACTCGCAGGCGTGATACGGATGGTGAGTCTCGATTCCGCTCATGCCCGACCGGGTCGAGACAATCGGCATGCCGAACGACAAAGCCTCCACGGTCTTGATCTTGAGGCCAGTTCCGAACATCATCGGGTTGATGACCAGATCGATCGACCTGTAAAAACCTTCCAGATGGTCGACCCGCCCGACGACTTCGACGCCATCCCCGGCCAGGTCGCGGATCTTGTCGCAGACGCCGCCGCCGATGACCAGGGTGAACGGCCTGCCGGCGATCTGATGCTGGCGGTAAATCGCGACGAAGTTGCGCACGCTTTCGATATTGATGAGATTGTTGCTGCCGAGATAACCGACGCGGCGGAGCTGGAGGCTTTCCGGCGCCACGTTCGTGCGCGGCGGAAAGAACTGGCGCAGAACGTGGACCGGCCGGCCGCTGATGGAGCGGAAGAATTCCGCCTCCCCGGCCTGGACCGCGATGAGTTCGTCCGCCCGCCGCAGGGCCGCGCCTTCCTCCTCGGGCGTGGTGTAGAAGAACTCGCGCGCCATATCGTGCAGGTCGAATAACCTGTGCCGGTCCGACATTCGATCGTGGGTATGGAGGATCTTGCGGACGTGGCGGGGCAGGGCGTCCAGGGCCTTGCTCTGAAAGATATAGTGGAACAGGACCAGTCTTATGTCGAACTCGGCCACTTTCCATTTCAGGAAATCGCCGACATCCTCCTGATACCAGTCGTCTTTCGCAAAAACGTCGCCCAGACTGGGCGGGCTGGGCTGGTAGGGCGCCTTGACGATCACATCAAAGTAATCCCATTCCCTGCTCATTTCGTCATACTGTTCCTTGGTGAGGCCCTCTAATGTATAGTAGACAAAATGGACCTTATATCCAGAAGACTGCATGTATTTACCAATATGATAGACAGCCTGACGGTTGCCCGCGGTGGCGGGATGACTCAGTACGGGGCTATAAATCAATGCATCCATCGTCGGCTCTCGATCGTTCATGGGTTTTCCCGGGTCCGCTTCGGCGATCTTGTCATCGCGATGCGTCAATCTCGCCCGACGCCGGGACGGGGCGGGCGCCGGGCGCCCCGAGGCTTTCTCAGCGGCGGGCGCCGCATGCCGGTCCTGGTTACGAAGCTTTGGGTCGCATGCGAAGCGCCGAGGCGTCTATAAGTTCATCCAATGTTCCATCCCGGTAGAGCACGCCGGGCAGTCCAGCCGCGGCGGCGGCCGCGAGGTCTGTTTCCTTGTCTCCGACCAGAAAGCTGCGATCAAGGTCAATCGGCCACCTCCCCATCAATTCCACGATCATGCCAGGCTCCGGCTTGCGGCAGGCGGAATCGCGCCGATAGGCCGCCACGGATCCGTCCGGATGGTAGGGACAATAGATGTATTCGTCGACATGCGCCCCGATTTCGGCCAGTTCCCTGTCCATCCGGGCGTGAAAGCGCTCGACGTCGTTCTCGCCATATATTCCGCGCGCGACGCCTGCCTGGTTGGTGACGACGAAGACATAGGAGCCGGAGGCGTTGAGCTGTCTGACCGCCTCCCTCGCGCCCGGCAGCCAGCGCAAGTCTTCGGGGTGGTAGGTATAGCCGAGGTCCTCGTTGAGCACCCCGTCGCGATCGAGGAAAACCGCGGGCCGGCGGCGATGCTCGGCGATCAGGCGATCGGCGGCGGCGTAATCGTCGGGAACGCCGATATCGATGAAGAACCCCTTTTCGGCGACGCCCATCAATCGCCGTTGCGCGACCAGGGCGGGAAAGATATCGGCTTCCAGCGAGCACGGGCGCGACGGGATGCGGTCGAGGAGCGCGCGGCGAACCAGATAGACGCCCGCGTTGATCAAACCGGGAGCCGCGACGGCGCCGCGCGGCAGGAAACGGACCACCCGGCGGCCTTCCAGCTCCACGGTCCCGAAACGCGCGGTGTCCGAGGTCGAACGCAGCGCCATGCTGACCCAGGCGTCGTCCGCCGCGGCGGCGCTGGCGAAGGCGCGCAGATCGAGATCGAACCAGCTGTCGCCATTCATCAACAGGAAGGCGTCGTCCGCGACATCTCTCAGGACTTCCAGGGCGCCGCCCGTTCCGGCGGGCTCCGGCTCCACGACGACCTCGATGTCGACGTCGCGCCCGGCCAGCCGGCGGAGGCCCGCGAATCCATCGACCACTTGCCCGCCGAGATGGCCGGCGAGCAGGACGATCCGGTCGAAGCCGAACCGCGCCGCTTCAAGAAGCAGGTAATCCAGAAACGGCCGGCCAGCGACGGGCAGAAGCGGTTTCGGCGTCCGCTGTGTCAGCGCGCCGAGCCGCGTCCCCATGCCGCCCACCAGTATCACGCACTGCCTCGGCATCACCGTTCAAGCCCCCGCGCGAGGATGAACGGCTTCTTCGAGAAGCGCGCAGATCAAATGCCCCACGACCATATGGCCCTGCTGGATCAATGGGGTCGACTGGTCGGGTATGCGGATCTCGATATCGCACAATGCGGCCATCTCTCCGCCGTCCCGTCCCGTGAAGCCGATGACGGTGACGCCCCGCGCGCGAGCGGCTTCCAGAGCCCGGAGGACATTTGGCGATTTGCCCGAGGTCGAAAGGCCGATCAAGACGTCGCCGGGCCGCGCCAACGCCTCGATCTGGCGGGCAAAACTCCATTCGAATCCGTGATCGTTGCTGACCGCGGTCAGGATTGACGTGTCCGTCGTCAGCGCGAAGCCCGCCATGCCTGGGCGGTCGTAATTGAAGCGGGACACCAGTTCGCCGGCCAGATGCTGCGCGTCGGCGGCGCTGCCGCCATTCCCCGCGAACATCACCTTGCGATCGCCGCGGATCGCCTCGATGCAGCGGTCGGCCGCTTCGCGCACCTTCGCCAGCAGGGCGGCGTCGCCAAGCATGCGCTGAAGCACGGCGACGGAGCTGGACAGATAAGTCTCGATCGCCGTGGCCATCAAGCCGCCGTCCAGGCTTCGACGCCGCGGTGCGTGAACTGGACGGGCAAAACCGTGAGGCCCCTCTCGGCGAGCTTGCGGGCCAATAGGGGGCGGCGCTCCGGGGGCGTGAGGAGCATCATGAACCCGCCGCCGCCGGCGCCGGAAATCTTGCCGGCGATGGCCCCGTTCTTCAGCGCCAGATCGTAAATTCCGTCGATATTGCTGTTGCTCGTTCCCGCCGCCAGACGCTTTTTCGCATCCCAGGAGCGGGTGAGGATTTCGCCCATCGCGAGGATATCGCCTCTCAGCATGGCGAGCTTCATCTCGACGCTGTCCTGCTTGATCTGCTGCAGCGCCGACAGCGCCTCGGCGTCACTGCGCTTCATGCTTTCGGTCTGCATTTCGATGATCGAAGAGGAAAGCCGCGAGCGCCCCGTGTGGCAGATCATGATTGAACTTTCCATTTCGAGCAAATGGGATTCATGGATGCGGAGCGGGTTGACGATCACGTGGTCGTTGGACAGGAACTCGATGAAATTGACGCCGCCGAAGGCCGCCGCATACTGGTCCTGCTTGCCTCCCGCCATGCCCAGATCCACGCGTTCGACGTCGAACGCCAGTTTGGCGATGTCGTAGTCGCCGAGCGGAAGGCGCAGAAGCTCGGCAAAAGCCTTCACCAGCGCCACCACCAAAGCCGAGGACGAACCGAGTCCCGAACCCGGCGGCGCGTCGACCGAAGTAAAGACGTCGATCGACAAGGGCCGGCCCTCGTTGAAATCATGCACGATACGGTTGTAGACGCCGCGATGCAGCGCCAATCCGACGGACGTGTCGAGGCGCGGCGAAGGCGTCGTCTCGTCGACGCTTTCGATGTCGTTGGCGTGAAAGGTCAGCGCCCAGTCCTCGCGTTCCTGGATGACCGCATAGGCATAGGCCGTGATGGTGCAATTGACGACATTGCCGCCATATTCGTCGCAGAAAGGCGAAAGATCGGTGCCGCCTCCCGCGAACCCCAGCCGCAAGGGCGCGCGCGCCCGCACTCTCCTCATCGCCATGGCGGCGCCCTTTTGTTGACCGCCGCCGAAAAATGGCGTCCCGCGCCCACCTGCCGGGTTGAGTGGCTATCACGGGACCGCATGCACGCCCAACGATCGATTGCCCTTGCGGCATTGATTAACATCCGGGCGCTGGCGGAGCAAGCTGCGGGCCTCCGTAATGCTCGCCGAATCGGGCGCGATCCGATCATGGCGGGGCCCCCCGTCATGCGGCGACCGGCGATGATCGCCGTTGGTTCGGCGACCGTATCCAGTCGTTGCATCCACGGGCGGGGAAGGCCGGAACGATTGGCTTCAAGGCGCGCCTTCGGCTCGCGCCCGCACCGACGGCGCGGCTTGTGGCCTTTGGGCGTCTTCAGATTTTTCGCGGCGTCATCGGGAAGTCGTTGGTCGCCGTGGTTTCGCTCATCCCGGTTACCGCGTCGTACTCGACGTCATCGCTTCCATGCTTCGCCACAATGCGTCGGCCCTCCGCTGGAGAAGGCCCAGATCGGCGACATCCGACGACAACCATGAATGCACGACCTGCGCCACTTCGAGGGAATATCCTCCTGACCCGGGAAAATCATGCCTCAGGTCCGCCTTTATCGAACGGGCGACGGCGGCTTCCGCTTCGTTCGATCCGTTGCCGATCATCGCCGCGAGGTTTTGAACCTGCGCGAGCGGTGACGAGAACCATTTTTCGTAATGGATGACGCCGGCGATCCGGGCGCCGAGATGGCGCAAGGCGTCCAGATAGTACTCGACCCATAAAAGCTCGCCCATTGCGGGAGGGAGGCCGTTGCGGGCGAGAAGCGAGGCGGCCACGGCGCGAGGATCGCGCACCGCCAGGATCCATACCGGCTGGACGCCCAGGTCGCCGAAAATATCCTGCCACAAGGGAAGGAAGCGCGCGGTGCGGGGGTCCTTGAATCCCCAGACGCCGCCGGCCGCGTCCAATTGATCGCTCACGACCCTGGTCAGCCGCTCGCGGGCGGCGACGAGCTGCGCCGGGCCAGGAATCCGGTCGGTTGGCGAGCGGCCCAGCCAGATCGTGTCCCAACTGGCGTCGAGCGTTTCGAACAAGGCGTCATGAGCCTCCTGGATTGATAGATGCTCGAGGAAGCCTTCCGGGTTGTCGGCTTGCGGCCCCAGCAAGGGTCCTCCGAGGTCAACCCCAAGGCCGTTCATTATCCGGGCGCAGAGCGTCGTGCCGGCGCGATGCATCCCGACCACGACGAATACCTTCCCGCGGTTCGCCAGACGGCGCTCGGCGTCCGCCAGCAAGGCGGCGGCGCCGGTCTGCAGCGCGCCGACCACCTGCGCCGCCTTGGCGCGCTCGCGTTTCGTCCTGGCCATTTCCGAGACGCGCTTCTCGAGCCACGGGCGCGTCGAGAAACGGGCCATGGCTTCACGAAGAATCGCCTCGGCTTCGTCCAGCCGGTTCCGCGAGCACAGCAAGGAGGCGGCTATCTCATAGCCGGCCTCGTGGTCAGGAAAGTACAGGCGCAATTCTGCGGCGAGACCGATGCCCTCATCGTGATCGCCGCGCGCCTGGGCGGTCCATGCCTGCTGCGCCAGCGGCCAGGCCTGTCCGGGAAAACGGACCAGTGCTTCCGCCGCAATCGCGGCGGCGTCTTCGAGCCGCCCCAGCTCGCGCGCGCTCGTCGCCCCAACCTCATAACCGGCTTCGTGGTCGGGAAAGCGGGCGCGCAATTCGGCGACGAGACGCATCGCTTCTTCATGGTCGCCTCGCGCCTGGGCGATCCACGCCTGCTGCGCCGTCGGCCAAGCCTGTCCCGGAAAACGGGCCAAGGCTTCCGCCGCGATCGCCGCGGCGTCGTCGAGCCGCCCCAACGCGCGCGCGCTCAGCGTCCCGACGTCATAGCCGGTCTCGTAATCGGGAAAACGGGCGCGCAATTCGGCGGCGAGACGGCCAGCCTCGTCGAGATCGCCGCGCGCGAAAACGGCCCATGCCCGCTGCGCCGTTGGCCAAGGCTGGGCTGGAAAACGGACCAGGGCTTCCGCCACGATCGCGGCGGCGTCGTCTAACCGCCGCGACTCGCGGGCGCTTGCCTCCCCAATCTGATAACCGACATGGTCGTCGGGCCAGCGGGCGCGCAATTCAGCGGCGAGACGGCCGGCCTCGTCGAGATCGCCTCGCGCCAGAGAGATTCGCGCCTGCTCGACCGCCGGCCAAGGCTGGGCCGGAAAACGGACGAGGGCTGCCGCCATGATTGCGGCGGCGTGGTCGAGCCGCCCCAGCTCGCGCGCGCTTGCCGCCCCGACCTGATAGCCGGCATCGTGGTCTGGAAAGCGGGCGCGCAATTCCGCGGCGAGACGGCCGGCCTCGTCGTGGTCTCCTCGCGCCTGGGCGGTCCACGCCTGCTGCGCCAGTGGCCAGGCCTGTCCGGGAAATCGGACCAGTGCTTCCGCTGCAATCGCGGCGGCGTCGTCGAGCCGCCCCAGCTCGCGCGCGCTGAGGGCTCCAACCTCGTAGCCGGTCCCGTAGTCGGGAAAGCTGGTGCGCAATTCGGCCGCGAGCCGGCTGGCCTCG
>JAJYDD010000079.1 GCA_021777795.1 Pseudomonadota bacterium
AAGATTGCGTCAAACTTTGCGCCGCTGATTGCGCTGACGAAAGGATGGAGGACAACGCGGTCTGCGCCGTCGACATGTTGGTTGCTACGATCCCATTTGAAGAGGTGAGGCTCTGCAAAAGGTCATCCTGCGCGCGAAGAGACAACTCGTAACCCGATTGCCCGCCAAGCTGCAGGCCAAGATCGGCGTACTGCCCAGTGGCGGCTTCCGTTTCCAGCGTGGAGAGTTGCGATTGCGCCTGGCGCACCGCCGGCAGCAGTGCGGTGGAGAGATAGGCCGAAGAGACGTTGTTGATGGTCATGGGTTAGATCGCATTGACAAGGGCGGTGAGCATGCTGTTGACCGTGGTCACCAGCTTGGCGGAGGCGGTGTAGCTGCTTTCGATGGTCAACATATGCGTGAGTTCAGCGTCAAGGTTCACGCCCGTCGCATTGCTGAGCGCCGATGTCGCGCTGCTCAACAGGGAGCTCTGGTAGGTCGCGTTTCCGGAGGCCCGTTGGTTGGCAGCCTGAAGCCAACTGACGGAACTGTTAGCGTAATCGGAAATCGAGTCTGTCGTCGAGAGCCCCGCGTTGGAAGAAAAGCTCATCGGCGCCTGCAAGGCGGAGGTCATCTGCTGGAGGCGCCCCGTGTATCCGGCCGCGCCCGTCGTGTTATAGGTGTAGTTGGCGTTGCTGGTGTCGGAAATGCCGCCATCGCGGAGGAGCATGGGGTTGCCGCCTTGGCTCGGATCGACCGAGGCGTTGATGGATATGGCGTTTGCCAGACCCGTCCAATTGGCCGAGGAGGGAACGCTCGTCGCGCCGGAGGTCGTGAACAAGCCGGGCTGCGCCGGCAGGCCCGTCATTGTGGTGGATTGGTCTTTCTCCTGGAACGCCGTCATCAGATTGCCGGCGATCTGATCGAGCTGGGCCTGGTATTGCGGCGCGATCGTGTCGCGCAATTGCGCGAGGCCCGCGATGGCGCCGGATTGGATCGGCATATTGGAAGAGGCGCCCGTGATCGGCGAACCGTTTACGAGCACGGCGTTGCCGGTCTGGTCGGGGCCTAGCGCGCCGCTGGGCGTGAATGTCACTTGCAGCGGCGTCGATTCGAACAATGGCGCCCCGCTGTCGGTGAAGATCGACATGGAGCCGTTCGTGTTGACCGTGGTAGTGACACCGATCTGCTGAGCGATCTGCGTCACCAGGGAATCGCGCTGGTCGCTGAGCGAGCCGACGTTCGCGCCACTGGCGAGGCCGGACACTACGGAATTGTTGACGCTGGTGAACTGGTTGAGTAGCGAATTTACGGCGCTGACGGCGGTGGCGATCTGTTGATCGGCCTGAGTGCGCACCTCGGCCACCGCTGCGGCGCCGGCGTTCAACGACGTAGCGACTGTCTGGGCGGCGACGACGGCAGCGTGGGCCGCGCTCTGGCTATTAGGTTGCGCTTCGAGAGTCGTCAGCGCCGAGGTGAAATTGGCGAGCTGAGCATAGGGCGAATTGCCATTTTGCAGCGAGCCCGTCGACGAAGTCGAGGTTGAGGAGTCGGAGACGGTGGCCGCCAACGTCGTCATAGCGTTGGAGATTGCGGCTTGCGCCGCAGCTTCAGAGGTGGTCGAATTGAGTTGGGCGGTTAGAGCCACGTTGGCTTCGCGGGTGATGGACTCAACCGTAACGCCGTTATAGGCGGTCGTCGCAAGGTTGGCGACCTGGCGGGAATAGCCGGGCGTATTTGCGTTGGCGACGTTGGAGGCAATAGTCGAGCTTTGGGTGGCGATCGCGTTGAACGATGTGTTTATGATGTTGAATGCGGAAGAAAGCGTCATGGGTTCGCCTCAACTGATCGGCACAATCGGCTAGGCTTGAATGTTGTTAAGTACATTTAGAAGTTTTGCGCCGGCCTGGAAGACCTTGGAATTGGCCTCGTAGGAGCTTTGCGCCTGCACCATGTTGGTCAATTCGGTGGCGAGATCTACGGTGGAGCCCTCCAGGGAACCAGAGTTGATTGTGCCGAGGCCGCCGGACCCTGGCAGGCCAACCTGCGGCGCACCGGATGCGGGGTTTGTTTGAAAGGCGTTTCCAAGCACGGAGGTCAGATTGTCGGGGCTGGCGACTTTCGCTAACGGGATTTGGTAAGCGGAGGATGTGGAGCCGGTGCCGTATTGGAAGGAAAGCGTGCCGTTTGTACTGATGTTGACGCCGGTGATCGTGCCCGGAGCGCTGCCGTTGATGTTGGCGGTTGAAACCGCGAAGCCGGAGGCGAGCTGCGTCGTTTGAGCTAGGTCGATTTTGAGAGTCTGGCCGCCGGGCACGTTGAGGGTCAGCGGTGAGCCGGTCAGCATCGCGCCGCTGTTGGGATCGAAGGTGAGGGTCTGCGTCGCCAATGGTCCGGAACTATAGGGAAATCCGCCGCCGGTGGCTGCTGTTGAGGCGCTGTAGGCGTCGACTTGCCAAGAATTGGAGCCGGTTTTGGTGAAATAAAGATTGACCGAATCGGGGTTGCCGAGATTGTCGTAGGCGACAAGGGAAGTCTCGGCGGTGTATTGGGAGCTTGCGCTGTTGGCGGAGGGTAGCGTGGTTGTGACGGCGGAGGCGGTCGATGGCAGGTTGGCGATGAGCGTGGCTGCGGTCGAGGGGACAGCGGTTTCCGCGGCGCTGTCGACGTTCACCTTGACGAGGCCAGACAACGAGTTCAGCGCCACGCCCGTGCTTCCCGTCGGCGAGCCGAGCAGATAATAGCCGTCTGAATTGACAAGGTTGCCGGAGGCGTCGGGCACGAAAGAGCCGTCGCGGGTCAGGAAGATGTTTTTGTTGGAGTCTTCGACGACGAAAAATCCACTGCCCTGCACCGCCATGTTGGTGGTGGTCGTCGTCTGCGCGTCCTGGCCCTGGAGGGCGTTGAGCGCCAGCGTCGAGCTGGTTACGCCTTCGAATTGGGATTGTGAGTTTTGCGCGGCATCGACGAGCGAGGAGAATTCCGTGTCGACATTTTTGTAACCGGTGGTGTTGGCGTTGGCGACGTTCTGCCCAATCGTCGTCAACCAGCTGGTGTTGGCCTGCATGCCGGAGACGGCGGTGTTGAGGACGCTCATAGGATCAGCTCCAGGATTGCGGGGGCATTGAACCTGAGCAGGCTTGCCCGAAACTCGCTTGGTTCAGGAGACCGAACGCACGAGGCTGCCGATCAGCAGGTTCCAGCCGTCAACCATAACGAAGAACAGCAGTTTTGCCGGCAGCGAAAGCACCGTGGGCGGCAGCATCATCATGCCCATGGACATCGTCAGGGTGGCGACGATGAGATCGATGACCAGAAATGGCAACACGATCATGAAGCCGATCTCGAAGCCGCGCCTCAGTTCGGAGATCATGAAAGCAGGTATGAGGATGCGCAGATCCGCGGTGGAGCGGTCCGTTATTTCCAGCCGCCCGCGCGACAGATTCTCGAACAACGACATGTCCTTCTCGCGCACCTGGGCGAGCATGAATTCGCGAAAGGGTTGGCTGATCGCAGCCAGCGCTTTGTCCTGCGGCATGGTGTTGTTCATCAAAGGCTGCATGCCCTCTCGCCAAGCGCGATCGAAGGTGGGCGCCATGACGAACAGCGTCATGAACAGGGCGAGCGAGGTGAGCACGATATTGGGCGGCGAACTCTGCAAGCCGAGGCCGGAGCGCAGGAACGACAGCGCGATGATGAAGCGGGTGAAGCTCGTCACCATGATGAGCAGGCCCGGCGCGACGGAGAGCGCTGTGAGGATCGCCGCGATTTGCAACACGCGGCCCGTCGCTGAAGCGCCGCCCTCCGGGATCAGCGAACTGAGGTCGACGTTCTGCGCCAGCGCCGCGCTCGGCAGCGCCAGGAGCAGCGCGCAGGCCAGCGCCAGCCGCCTCATTGCAGCACCAGAGTCTTGATGAGAAGATCGGTGACCTTGCCGCCGGAGCGCACAAAGGCGCGGTCGCGCAGATCCTGGCGGATGTTTTCTAGCCCGATCGGGCCTTGTAACTGGTTGACGGAAACTGTGTGCAGATAGGCCAGTTCGTCGGTCGCGATCTCGGCGGCGACGACTTCGGGATGCGGCAGCGTTTTGGCGTCGAAGACCATTAAGGCCTCAAGCCTTATCCAGACATCGGCGGGGCTGGCTACATTGGTGACGATCGGCGGCATGTCTATCATGTTTGATCCTCCGGAGCCGCAGGCGAGGGCGGTCGTCGTCTTCTCTCCAGGCTTCGTTGCGGGCGCCAACCGGCCGGGCGCGGGCGTGTCGCCAGAAACTTGCGGCGGCGGGGGCGGGTTCATGGCGGTGAGGCTGACGCCGGCGCCGGCGGCGATGAGGGTGACGAGCAGAAACTCGATGAGTTTCGACATGAATGAGGGCTTCTTCTTCTGTCCCGCCTGCGGATCGGGATCGGCCATCGCGAAGCGCTCCCGTTCAATTGGGCTTGATGATGTCGTAAACCTGCTGTCCCCAGCCTGGCTGTTGGACCTCTGTTATGCGGCCGCGACCGCCATAGGAGATGCGGGCCTCCGCGATGCGGTCGTAGGCGACCGTGTTTTCACGCGAGATGTCGTAGGGGCGAACGATGCCGGCGATGGTCAGCTCGCGCAATTCGAAATTGACGCGCACCTCCTGCGAGCCTTTGATGACCAGATTGCCGTTGGGCAGAACCTGGGTGACGATGGCGGGTACGGAGAGTTGTATCTGTTCGGAGCGGTTGATGTCGCCGTTGCCTTGTGATGACGAGGTGGAATTGAAATCGTGCTTGTAGTTTAGGGGCGTGGGCTGCACGGCGCCGGCGGCGTTGGACTGCGGGGCAAACAGCCAGTCGAACCCGAAACTGCCGTTTGAGGTCGTCTTGCGGTCGGAGGAGTTGCCGACTACGGCCTTGTCGTTGATCGATATATTGACGGTGAGGATGTCGCCAACGTGAGACACGCGCTGGTCAACATAAAGATTGACCGGCACCGGCGGCGCGATGGCTGTCGCCAGCGGCGGCAGGTGAATGCTGGCGTCGGGCGATTGGTCGGAAATGCCTGTGCCGACGGGCGACAGGTCGGGCGCCCGCATGATCTGCGTCAGTTGCGAGGCGCAACCGGAGAGCGGCAGAAGCAGCGCGACGGCGGCGAGCGGCGAGCGGACAATCATGATCTGTCCGCGCTGAGCGCGCCAGCGATGAGGGTGCTGAGTTTGGCGGCTTTGTCGGCCTGCATTTCCGCGAGGATGGCGCTGGCGGTGAGCGGTTTCAGCTTGGCGAGAACGGCGGCGGCCATGCCTTCGTCCATCGCCGAAAGCTCGGTGGCCGCCGCGTCCGGCGCCATTTTGCCGTAGATCGCGACGACGTCCTCGGTTGCTGATTTCATCATCGTCTCACGCTTGGTCACCCAGTCTTGCGCCGCCGCTTCCTTGGCTTCGAGTCTCTCGACTTCGTCGCGCACTTGTTGGGCCAGATCAGACAGGCGACGCAACTGTGAGGCGGCGCGCGCCTCGGCGGCGGAGGGGGCGAGGGCGGCGCAATAACGGGCGATCTCGCTTTCGATGGCGCGGTCGGGCGTGGGCGCCGGCTTGGCGCCGTTCTGGGCCGAGGCTGCGTTGGCGATCAGGACGCAGGCGAAGGCGGCGGCGCTGAGGAGCCTGGGAGGTGAGCTCATGAGACTGTCGCTAAGCCCACAGGCTTATCCCGGACTGACGCTATTGCACGATGAGGTCGGCCTGAAGCGCGCCGGCGGATTTGATCGCTTGCAGGATGGCGATGATGCCGCTCGGCTTGACGCCGAGCCGGTTGAGGCCGGCGACCAGTGAGCGCAGGCTGGCGCCGCTGACAATGGCGACTTGGCCGCCGGTTTCGTTGACCTTGACTTGCGTGCTCGGCGTCACGACCGTCTTGCCGTTGCTGAAGGGCCCGGGTTGTGAGACCTGAGGCGCTTCGGTGACGCGCACGTTGAGCGTTCCGTGGGTGACGGCGACCGTGGAAATCTGCACATCCTGCCCGATGACGACGGTGCCGGTGCGCGAATCGACGACGACGCGCGCCGCCGTATCGGGATCAATCAACAGATTGCCGATCGCCG
The DNA here is from genome assembly GCA_021777795.1 of Pseudomonadota bacterium. GTDB lineage: Bacteria > Pseudomonadota > Alphaproteobacteria > Rhizobiales > Beijerinckiaceae > Roseiarcus. The sequence continues at coordinate 6,049 of JAJYDD010000079.1, forward strand.
CCATCAGTCGCGGCGTGCTGACGGCGCTGGGGCGCAGCAGTTCAACGGAGCGGGAGTCGCGCTCGAAGGCGATCGGTCGATTAAAGGCGCGGCGCGAAAAAGCGTTGATGGCGTCGATGATGCGCATGGCGGTGGCGTAATCGGGGTTGCGCAGTTCCAAGAACATGCGCAATTCGTCGAGCGGGCCCTCGATTGGCCTTTCGATGATGGCGCCGTTGGGAATGCGGCCTGCGGTTGGCACGCCCTGCGAGACGGTTTCGGCCTGGCCTGCGGCGTCGAAGCCGGTGACGGTGACGGCGCCCTGGGCGCTGGCGTGCGGCAGGCCGTCGGGGCTGGCGAGCTGCGTCAACAATAGCGTGCCGCCCATCAACGAAGTCGCGTCGCCGAGCGAGGAGACGGTCACATCCAGACGCTGGCCGGTGTCCATTCCGAACGGCATGTCGGCAGTGACGATGACGGCGGCCACGTTCTTGTTGCCCAGCGTATTGGCGCGCATCGCCAGGCCCATCTGTTCGAGCATGGATTGCAGGGCGTGATTGGTGAACGGGGCGTTGCGCATCGAATCGCCGGTGCCTTGCAGGCCGACGACGAGACCATAGCCGATAAGTTGCGCGTCGCGCGCGCCGCGCAGCGAGGTGATATCCTTGATGCGCACCGCAGCGTCGGCGCCAACGAGGCTCGACAGAAGCAGCAGCGCGGCAAGGAGAGCGCGCATCCTCAGCCGCCCACCAGCACCGAACCGTCGGCGCGCACGCGGCCGGTCACGGTGACGCCGGAATCCTCGTTGCGCAGCTTCACGATCTCTCCGACGACCCCATCCTGCAACGCATCGCCGGCGGCGGTGATGACGAGGCCGTTGTCGACGTAGATCATCGACACCGCAGCGCCGGCGCGCACCACGCGCGGCGGCCGCAGCGCCGACATCGGGATAGACAGGCCTGGCAGCAGCGTCTGGCCGGCCATCATGCCCACGATGTCCTCGGGCGCGAGCGCGATCGGACCCGTGTGGCTTTGGGTGGAGACCTTGGCTTCAGTCAGCATGTCTTGCGATATCAGGTCGCCGGGATAAATGACGTGTTTGGGCGAGGGCGCGCGCATTTCCTGCGCCAAGGCTGGCGCGCCGAGGGCGAGAAACATGCCGGCGGCGAAGCGCAGGGCGGCGAAAGGGACTCTCGCGCTCATCGGGGTCAGGCTCGCATGTTGGAGATGGTGCCGGCCATCTGGTCGGCGGCCTGGATGACCTTGGAGTTCATCTCATAGGCGCGCTGCGCCGAGATGAGGTTGGTGATCTCCGAGACCGGATCGACGTTGGAGGCCTCCAGATAGCCCTGCTGGATGACGCCGAAGGCGATGTCGCCAGGTATGCCAATATTGGGTTGGCCGGAAGCGGCGGTCTGCTGGAAAAGGTTGCCGCCGAGCGCCAGCAGGCCCGCGTCGTTGACGAAATTGGCCAGCGTCAACTGACCCAGGTTCTGCGGCTGCGGCTGGCCGGGGATGGTGGCGGTGACCATGCCGGATTGGTTGACGTTGATCGCCGTGGCGTTCAGTGGCATTACAATGTTTGGCGTCACCAGCAGGCCGTCGCCGGTGACAAGTTGGCCTTGCGCGTTGGTGCTGAACGACCCGTCGCGCGTATAGACCGGGTCGCCATTGGCGTTGGTGACTTGGAACCAGCCCCGACCATTGATGGCGAGGTCGAGCGTGTTGCCGGTCGAGGTCAGCGAGCCCTGAATATTGACGGAGCGGATGGCGGCGGTTCTCACGCCAAGGCCGATCTGTGCGCCCTGCGGCACGGTGGCGCTGGGCCCACGGCTGGAGACGCCCTGCAGGCGCTCGTTCTGATAGATGAGGTCCGTGAACTCGGCGCGCGAGCGCTTGAAGCCGGTGGTGTTGATGTTCGCGACATTGTTCGCGATCACCTCGATATTCTGTTCCTGGGCGCTCATGCCCGTGGCCGCGATCGCCAACGCCCGCATGCTGAGAACTCCATTTCAGTTGAACCGGGACAGCCTGCCCGCCGCAACGGGCGCGAGGCTTGCGCCGCGCTCAGAGCGCCATGCGCGAGATTTCCTGATAGGCGGAGACGACCTTGTCGCGGATCGACAGCCCTTCTTGCAGGGTGCGCTGCGCGCTCATGACGGCTTCCACCACCTTGAACGGCGGCGCGGCGGCGCTCAGGCCCTGGATGGCGGCGGATTCGCCGCCTTGGATCGTATTGATCCCGTTGGCGATCATCTGGCCGAGCATTTCGGAGAACGAGGGGCCGTCGGTCGAGGCGGCGGGGGGCGCGGCTGTCGCGGCCGAGCGCGCCGTCGCGCCGAGATTTCCGATCGAGGATAGAGCCGTTACATCCATATTGAATTCCCGCGCGCTTTCATGGCGCGCGCCTTCTGAGGAGTTGCGGGCGTCAGATATTCTTCAACAAGCCGACGGTCTGGTTCATCAGGTCGCTTGATTGTTTGGCGACCTGAAGGTTAGCTTCGTAGCTGCGGTTGGCCTCCCGCAGGTCGGCAAGCTCGACGAGCATGTCGACATTCGGCAGCTTGACGAATCCTTTCGCGTCGGCCGCCGGGTTGCCGGGGTCTTGTTCGAGGCGGAAGGGCGAGCTGTCGCGTCCGATGTCCTTCACCTTGACGAGTTCGGCGCCGGAGGCGCGGTCGAGCGTGTTCTCGAAACTGATCGTCTGGCGGGTGTAGGGATCGCCGCCGGGAACGTTGGCCGTCGATTGCGCGTTGGCGATGTTTTCCGAGATGATGCGCAGCCGCGTCGATTGGGCTTCCAGGCCAGAGCCTGCGATGCGCAGGGAGGCCTTCAGGGCGTCGGCGCCGGGCATTATTTCAGCGCCTGCATGAACATCTGATGGAAGATTTTTTTGAGGTTGGTGGCCTCGGTGAAGTCGCGGTTGACTTCGCCGAGCTTGACCATTTCGCCCTCGACGTCGACGGAATTGCCGGAGACGGTCGCGTTGGCGGCGTCGGCCTCGCTCGTCTGGGGCGGATCGACCTCCTGCGCGGTCGGCGTGAGATGGGCGGGATTGGTGACCGTCATGCTGAGCGCCGTCTCCCGCAAGGCGGCGTCGAACGGCTTGAGATCGACCGCCTTGTAGCCGGGCGTATTGGCGCTGGCGACATTCTGGGCGATCAGCGTCTGGCGATCCGACAGGTAGCCGGTGCGCTGAGACGCGAGTTTGAACAGATAAACATCGGCCAAGTCGGCGCTCCCCTAGCTGGTCGCGCCTCTTTCAACGCCAAACAGCTTGTCCGAGCCTGAACTCGCGCGCCACAGGCGCGACAGGCCGGGGCAAGCCTGGCGCGCAACCAGCAAGCTTTCCGTTGCGAGGATCGAGGCCGAGATGGCGAGCGCTGTGCAAATCCGCGATCCCGCTTTGGCGCTCTACGACGAGGCGTGTCGGCTCGTCGATCAGGGGCGCGACGCGGAAGCCTCCAATCGTCTCGACGCGGCCCTGGCGCTGCGGCCGGATCTCGCCGAGGCCTTCAGTCTGGGCGCCTATATCCTCGAACGCGGCGGCAAGGCGGAGACGGCGCTGCGCTTCTACGAGCGCGCCCTCGATCTCAAGCCAGCGCTGCCGGCGGCCTGGTTCAACCTCGCCAAGCTGCTGACGCGCCAGGGCAGGTTCGTCGAGGCGCTGGCGGCGCTGGACAAGGGCGCAATGTTCGAGCCCGACGACGCCGATGCGCTCAACACCCGCTCGGCGGTGTTGCGCTCGCTGTGGCGGCTCGACGAGTCGGTGGCCGCCGCGCGCGCGGCGCTGAAGCGGCGGCCGGTGTTTCCAGAGGCTGCGGTCAATCTCGGCACGGCGCTGTTGAAATCGGGCCGGACGGAGCCGGCGCTGGCGGCTTTTTCGAAGGCCGTCGCGCAGCGGCGCGACTATGCGGACGCGATCTGCGGACAGGGGCTGGCGCTGCGCGCGCTCGATCGCCTCGACGAGGCGCGGGCCGCCTTCGAGCGCGCGGTGAAGCTCGGCTGCCGCGAGGCGGTGAGCGGGCTCGGCTGTCTCGACCTCATGCTCGGCGATTTCGAGCGCGGCTGGGAGGGCTATGAGGCGCGCTGGGTCGACGGCAAGTCGATCGCCGAGGCGCTCGGCGTGCGTTATCCGCTGTGGCGCGGCCCCTGTTCGCCGCCGCAGCGCGTGCTGGTCATCAACGATCACGGGCTCGGCGACACCATCCAGTTCGCGCGCTATTTCCCGATGATGATCGCGGCGGGCGCCGAGCCGCACTTCCTCTGTCCGGCCAAGCTGCACCGGCTCATCGGCCCTACGCTCGGCGGCCGCATTTTCGAGCGCGAACCGGCGCGGGTGAAGTTCGACGCGCAGATCGCGATTTCGAGCCTGCCGCGCGTCTTCGGCTCCAGGCTCGACAGCGTGCCCGCAGTCGTCCCCTATCTGTTTGCGGAGGAGGACCGCATCCCGCGCTGGGCCGGCGAGATCGGCGCCGAGGGCTTGCGCATCGGCTGCGTCTGGCAGGGCAACGCCAACCCGGAAGCCGACATCGCCCGCTCTTTCGCGCTCAAGGAGCTGGCGCCGCTCGCCGATGTTCCCGGCGTGCGGCTCGTCTCGCTGCAAAGCGGCTATGGCGAGCAGCAATTATGGGTGGATCCGCCGGCGTTTCCGGTTCAGCGGCTGTCGGCCGATTATGACGCCGGCGGCCACGCCTTTTTGGATGCGGCGGCGGCGATGGCGAGCCTCGATCTCGTCGTCACCTGCGACACCTCGATGGCGCATCTGGCCGGCGCGCTCGGGCGGCCGGTGTGGGTGGCGCTGAAGCGCGATTCCGAATGGCGCTGGCTGCGCGGGCGCGATGATTCGCCCTGGTATCCGACGATGCGGCTGTTCCGGCAGAAGACCCCGGGCGATTGGGGGAGCGTCTTCGCCGCGATGGCGGAGGCGCTTAGGGCTTCACGAATTTCAGCGTGAAGCGGTCGCTCTCGCCGATCGCCTGATATTTGGCGCGGTCGACGTCCTTCAGCCGAAAGGTGGGCGGCAGGGTCCACACGCCTTTCGGGTAATCCTTGGTGTCCCTGGGGTTGGCGTTGACCTCCGAGGCGGCGACGAACTTGAAGCCGACGCTCTCGATCAAGTGGATCGCATAATCCTGCCGCACGTAGCCGGACAGGGCTTTCGGGTCCTGCGGCGTCGCGGCGCTGGCGCGGTGATCGACGATGCCCAGCACGCCGCCGGGCTTCAGCGCCGCATAGAAGGCTTTTAGCTTCGCCTGGGCCTCGCCGCTTTTCAGCCAGTTGTGGAGGTTGCGGAAGGTCAGCACGAAATCGGCGCTGCCCGGCGGCGCGATGGCGGCGAGGGTGGTGGTTTCGACGGCGCCATAGGCCGCAGGGTCGGCCGCGATCTTGGCGGCGAAGGCCGCGTTTCCGCGCTTGGCCTCGTCCGAGACCGGTTCTGGATTGGCGGCGATATAGCGGCCTTTCGCCTTCAGATAAGGCGCGAGAATCTCGGTCCAATAACCGCTGGCGCCGGGGTCGATCTCGACCACGACGCTATCCGGCTTGACGCCGAAGAAGCCCAGCGCCTCGGCCGGATGCCGGTAGACATCGCGCGCGCGGTTTTTGGGCGAGCGCAGCGGCGCGTCGACGGCCTTTTGCAGCCCGGGATCGACGGGCTCGGCGCGGGCGGGCAGGGCGGCGAGAAGGGCGAGGACGGCGAGGGCGCGTATGAGCATGGGGGGAGTTAAAGAACGACGGGCGTTGATGCGCAAGCGAGGAGTAATCGCGTTACGGTGACACGCCAGATTCAACCCGCGAAACCGGACGGTTTCTGTGATAGAAAGGCGGGCATGAACAGGCAGGAAATTCTCGACAGGCTAAGGGAAAACGAACGCGCCTTGCGCGAGCGGGGAGTGACCCACGCCGCCTTGTTCGGTTCGCGGGCGCGTGGCGACAATCGCCCCGACAGCGACACCGACATTATGGTCGAGATCGACCCCGAAGCCGATATGTCGGTTTATGTAACTCCCAAGCCTTTGGCTAGCGGATCAGGGCGAGCTTGATGTGGGTTGGGGGCGCGGCCAGAGTTTGGAGGATATTGCAGGCCTGCTTTCTGGCTGTGGAAACGACCGACCTGAGCTGGGCGA
>JAJYDD010000620.1 GCA_021777795.1 Pseudomonadota bacterium
TCAGCGCACTCAACACGAACTCCGGATGGAAGCGCGTCTGCGCCGCGACGGCCGCGACATCAGGCAGAATGCGCTCGGCGGCCGCCTTGGCGCGAAACAGCACGATATTCTGGCGATACCACCACGCGATCCCGCCGTCGCTCCAGATGCGGGCGCGCAAGGTGTCGAGGGGTTCGTAGGCGCGCTCGGCGAACAGCCGCGCCCAGAACTCCAACCAGTTCTCGTTACGGTGGTCTGTCCCGCCCTGATAGGGCGCGGCGGCCGAGAACAGGATGAGGTCCCCGTGCCGGGTGAGCGAATCCACAAAGTTCGACGCGGCCTCCAGATCCAGATGTTCGGCGACCTCGACGCAGACGACGAGGCCGAATCGCCGGCCGAGGTCGAAGGGCTCGGCAAGGTCGCGGGCGAGAAAATGCTCCGGCTCGACACAGAGACGGTCGCGCGGCACGTAATCGCCATCGATCCCCAGCCCTTCACGCACGCCCAAGGTTCTGGCGGCCGCCAGCCAGGTCGCGACCCCGCAACCGACATCGAGAACCGATTCGGGGCGATAATCCTCGAACAGCCGGCCGAGCACCCGCCTCGCGGATTCGAAGCTCTCCGCGCTCTGGCTGTCGTAAAATTCGGGGGTGTAGGGAGTGGATTGTTGTTCGACCATCGGAAAGACCCCGGCCAATGAGCGACGAAGAACGACGCCTCTGGCGTCTTTTCACCCAATTCCCGGCAATTGGCGAGACGGGCGACGGGCCGCCGCTCACTCCGCCGCCCGCTTGAGCGACAGCCCCCGCGTCAGCAGCGCCCGCAACGGCGCCGGCTTCACCGGCTTATGCAGCAGCGCGACGTCGGCGGCGGCGCAGGCCGCGCGCACCTCGACGCTGCGGTCGGCGGTGGCGAGCACGGCCGGCAGATCGACGCCGAGCCGCGCCCGCACGGCGGCGATCGCGGCCAGCCCGTCGCCGTCGTCGAGGTGATAATCGGCGACGACGATGTCGGGCGGCGGGTCGAGCCGGGCGAGGCTTTCGGCGAGGCCGGCGGCGGTGACCACCTCGCAGCCCCATTTGCCGAGCAGCGTGCGCATCCCCTCCAGCACGCGCGGTTCGTTGTCGATGGCCAGCACGCGCAGCCCTGACAGGGGGTCGCTGAAGCTCACCGGCTCGACCGGCGCCTGCAAGACCGGCGCGGAAGCCGCCAGCGGCGCCGTCACCGAGAACGCCGAACCGCGCCCATGCTGCGATTGCAACCCGATGGGATGATCGAGCACCCGCCCCAGCCGCTGCACGATGGAGAGGCCGAGGCCGAGGCCGCGCGCGACCTTCGCCCCCTGCTCCAGCCGGTGGAACTCCTCGAACACCTGGGCGCGCATTTCTTCCGGTATGCCAAGGCCGGTGTCCCACACCTCCACCCGCGCCGCCCCGCCGACCCTCCGCACACCGACCAGCACGCGGCCCTGCGGCGTATATTTGACCGCGTTGGAGACGAAATTCTGCAACAGCCTTCGCAGCAGCCGCCGGTCCGAGCGCACCGCGAGGCGCGTGGCGACGAAAGTCAGCCGCAGCCCCTTGGCGCGCGCCATCGGCGCGAATTCGATCTCCAACTGCCGCAACAGTTCGGCCAGCGACACGTCGGAGATTTCCGGCCGCGTCGCGCCGGCGTCGAGGCGGGAGATGTCGAGCAGCGCGCCGAGGATCTCCTCGACCGCCTCCAGCGAGGCGTCGACGTTGCGCGCCAGATGCAGCCGCTCGGGCAAGGGCGCGTCCGGCGCCGTCTCGATCAGCGAACTGACATAGAGCCGCGCGGCGTTGAGCGGCTGCAACAGATCGTGGCTGGCGGCGGCGAGAAAGCGCGTCTTGGAGAGATTGGCGTCCTCAGCGGCCACCTTGGCGCGCTCAAGCTCCTCGTTGAGCCTTTCGAGTTCGGCGGTGCGCTCGCCGACGCGCCGCTCCAGCCCCTCGTTGGCGGCGGCGAGTTCGTCCTCGAAGGCGACGGTTTCGCTAATGTCGGCGTAGGTGGTGACGATGCCGCCGTCCGGCAGCCGCGCCGAGCGCACCTCCAGCACGCGCTGCGGATGCTTTAGCCGCAGCCGCGTCGGCTCGTCGCGATCAAGCAGGCTGGCGATGCGCTCGGCGACATAATCGTCCGAGGCCCCGCGCCCGTAGACGCCGCGCGCGGCGTTGTGGCGCACGATGGCGTCGAGCCCGAGACCCGGGCGCAGCATCGCCGGCGGCATCTCGAACAATTCGGCGAAAGCCCGGTTCCAGGCGATCAGCGACAGGTTGGAATCGAACACCGTGACGCCCTGGCGCGCGTGGTCTAAAGCGTGCTGCAACAGGTCGCGGCTCGACTGGATCGCCGCCGAGGCGTCGTCGAGCATCTTCAGCGCCGAGCGGCCGGACATCGCGCGCCGCCGCAGCAGCAGCGACAGCACGAGTCGCGAGGTCGAGGCGCCGATGACGGGAGACAACAGATGCTCGGCGTGGCGGATGACGATGGCGTCCGCCTCGGCGCTGGCGTGCTTTTCCAGCCC
>JAJYDD010000621.1 GCA_021777795.1 Pseudomonadota bacterium
TCCTGCAACCAAATTACCTAGCGCGCTCGCTGGGCGCGGCCGAGCGGCTCGCCTGCCATTTCCACAATTACGCCTTTCTCTGCGACAGATTTTCGCCCTCGGCGCTGCTGGCGCTCTATGGCGAAGGGATCGAATTGTTCGCGCGCGCCGAGGGCGAGGCGACCGCCGCCTGCCGGCTGGCCGCCAATCGCCGGGCGTCGAGCCAGGGCGAATTGTCGCTGAACCTGCTCCTCGGCGGCGAGGAGATTTACGCGCTGAGCTTCAGCTTCGTCCCCGGCGGGATTTTTCGCGCCGAAGACCCGACGGTCCCGCTCATCGCGCGCATGCAGGGCGCGGCGCAATCGTTCGACGACATTCGCGTCGCAACGCGGATATTCGGCGACATCGCGCCGCAAGCGGTGCTGTTCGCGGCCTTGCAGGGCGTCGCCGAGGGTTTCGGCCTGCGCCATATCCTCGGCTTGCCGGCGCGGCTCCAGCCCTCCTACCGCGAGTACAACGCCGAAGCGCTTCAGCGCAATTACGACGCGTTCTTCGCGGCGGTCGGCGCGACGCCGCGGAGCGACGGCGTCTACGTCTACGACCGCGCCCGCTTCGCCGACATCCTCGACCACGTGCCGGCCAAGCACCGCGCGCGGACCAAGGCGAAGCGGCGGATGAAGGCGGCGCTCGCCGCCGAGGCGAGCGAGGCGCTGTCGGGGCATATCCTGCCTGCGCTGGCGCCGGGATGGCGGCGGGCGACGCACTTCTTAGCCGAACATTTCTCCACCCGCGTCGGCGAGCGGCGGCAGGGGATGATCGCGACGACCGGCCGGGCGGGCTTCCTGCTGTTCGGCCCCTATGTCTATCTGGCGGCTGGCGATTACGAGGCCGGTTTCCTCCAGGAGGGCGTCGCCTGTTGCGGCGATTTCGTCATCGACGTGACGGCCGAGCGCGGCCAAAGGCGCCTTGCGCAACGGACGGTCGCCGCCCTGGCGCCGGGAGAGGCGGCGACGCTCGCCTTCTCGCTCGACGCGGCGTTCGACGATGTCGAATTCCGCCTGTGGGTCACCGCCGAGAGCGCGTTCGCCGCGCGCGGCGTCGAGGTCAGGGCGAGGGGTTCAGTCATCGAGGCCGAAAACCCAGTCTAGCGCGATGCGGCCGCCGCCGAAAGTCAGCAGCGCCAGCGCCATCGCCGCCCAGGGCAGATGGAAATTACGCCAGCCGTCGGGATAGGTGAGTTCGATGATCGCCGTCATCGCCAACAGGCCGGCGGCGGCGTAGCGCGTGAACAGGCCGAGGACGAGCAGAACCGGCAGCACGATCTCGGCGACGCCCGAGGCCAGCGCCATCTGATCCGGGTACGGGAACGGGTATTGCGCGCCGAACCAATGGATGCGGTACTCGTCCTCGAACAATGCCGTGGCGCCGAAGGACAGCGTGAACCAGCCGTCCCATTTGGTGAGCCCCGAGGCCCAAAACGGCATCGCCAAAGTCACCCGCAACACCAGCAACGTCAGCGAGCGCGGCCAGAGGCCGAACAGGCCCGCCGTGGCGCGGGAGAACGGCCGCGCGAAGGGGACGGCGACAAGCGACATGACAAGCTCCCGAATTCAGGCGAGCGCGGCGAAGGCGCCGGCTTCAATGAGGCCGACGAGGTGCGCGCCGGGATCCTCGCCTGCCGCCATCAGCGGCGCGGCGGCCTCTCCCAGCGGCGCGCCCTTGGCGAGCGCGGCTAGCAGATCGAAACCGCGCGGCGGCAAGATGCGCACGCGCACATCGGCATGCGGGCGGGTGACGAGCGCATCCTCGGGCGCCCAGACCTCCGGCGCCGCCGGCTCGCCCTCGCCTTGATGGGCGGCCCAGATGCTGGCGGCGGGCTCGGCGAGGCGCAACAACCGCGCGGCGGGATGCATCACGAAGCGCAGGCTTTCGAGCCGCTCCGGCGCGACCTCGGCCAGCGCCGCCAGCGCCAGCGGCTCGGCCTCGGCGGCGTGATAGGCCTCCAGCCAGGCGTTTTCGAGCGTGGCGACATCGGGCAGATAGACAAGCCCGGCGGCGGGGGCGAAGCCGGCGACGAATGCGGGGAAATCCGCGCCGTAATGGATCAGCACCGCGTTCTGCGGCTTATGGCCGGCGATATAGGCGCCCGCCATCGCGCGGAAAAAGCCATCGCCAACGAGGCGGCGCGTCACCGGATAGCGCGCCTCCAGCGCCTTGGTCAGCCCGACGGCGACATTGTTGCGATAGACCGCGAAGCCGCGCGGATCGAGCGCCGGCGGCGGCGCGCCGGGGCCGGTCAGCGCCGCGGCGAAGGCGGCGATGGTCGTCTCAAACGACATCGACAAGCTCCCGCTGTTCGGCCTTCGCGTCGGCGCGCGCGGCCTCGGCTTGCAGGATCGGCCAATCCGGCACGTCGTTGTCCCATTCGATCAAGGTCGGCTTGCGGCCGATGCGGGCGATGACGCGGGCGTAGAGCGCCCAGACGCGCGGCCGCACCGGCGAATCGTGGGAGTCGATGCGCAGGCCGGCATCGTCGG
>JAJYDD010000080.1 GCA_021777795.1 Pseudomonadota bacterium
CCGCAGCCGATCCGCGCCAACCTGTTCCGTGACGACGACGGCGGCGCCACGTGGTCGCTGCATTGGAGCCGTCTGCCTAAGCGCGACGGAAAGGACTGATCCCCATGCGCCGCGCCACCTTCCTTCTCCTTTCCGGCATGTCCATCGCTTGCGTGGCGCCGGGGCCGGGTTTCGCACAAGCGCCGGGCGTCGCCCACCCGTCGCCGCGCGAGGCTTTCGGCGATCACATCGCCGAGGCGTCGCAGCGCTTCGAAATTCCCGCCCCCTGGATACGCGCCATTCTCGCCGCCGAGAGCAACGGCGACTCGCGCGCGCACTCGCCCAAGGGCGCGATGGGTCTGATGCAAATCATGCCGGAGACCTGGAGCGATTTGCGCATCCGCCACCGCCTCGGCGCCGATCCTTACAATCCCCATGACAACATCATCGCGGGCGCGGCCTACATCCGGCTGCTCTATGATCGCTACGGTTCGCCCGGCTGGATCGCCGCCTACAACGCCGGACCCGGCCGCTACGAAGCGTCGCTGAAAGGCCGCCCGCTGCCGTCCGAAACGCGCGCCTATGTCGCCACCGTCGCGCCCAATCTCGACGGCAGCGGCAATTCGGGCGCCACCGTCATCGCGGCGGTGAACTCGTTCTCGTGGAGCCGTTCGCCGCTGTTCATCGCGCGGCAGACAAGCAAACCGGCCGCCGCCTCCGCGCCGAGCGAACGCTTGTCGAACGATGCTTCAATGGCGCCGATCGTTCGCGATGTTTCCGCCATCGCGCCGCAGTCGGGCGGCCTTTTCGTCGCACAGGCGGGCGGAGGGACCGCGCCATGAGCGCGCCGGTTCCCGATCGCACGATGGCGGGCGCTGGCGTGTCATGGCGTGCTCGGAGGTGGAGCACGGGCGACACGACCGGAAGATGGCGAGATAAAAAGCCGCGAGGTGCGGCGGTTGACGGTCGTGTTGTTTCAAGGGGTTATGCAGCAATTTCGCGATGTGCGGGTTTTCCTCATACCTCGCGGGAATGCCGATTTCCGAGCTTTATCCGTGGCCTGGCGCGATGTGCGGGGTCTCGGCCATGACCGGCGAGAACGATTTCCGTGTCCGGCCAGGCCGCATCCGCTCGTCTGGCAAACAAGCCACGCGGCCTTTCATCGCGCAGGCGCTCGCCGCCGCGCAGAAGGCGGGCGCCCGCATTTCGCGCTCGGGAGGGATCGTCTCTGGCAACCGCTCGACCTTCGGCCGTGGGCGCACGGCGAGCGTTCGCGCCAATCGCCTCCTGACCGGTCGCTCTCGCATCGTCGTCATCAAGACCCGCGTGGTGCGCCATCATCAGCGCGCCACGCCGCTGACGGCTCACCTCAACTATCTACGCCGCGAGGGCGTGACCCGTGACGGGGAGAAGGCCCGGCTGTTCGGTCCGGGCGGCGACGACGTGGACGGCCGGGCCTTCGCGGAGCGCTGCGAAGGCGACCGGCATCACTTTCGTTTCATCGTCTCGCCGGAGGATGCGGTGGAGATGACTGACCTCCGGGGCTTTTCCCGCGAGCTGATGGACCAGATGGAAAAAGACCTCGGCGCCAAGCTCGATTGGGCCGGTGTCGATCACTGGAACACCGACAATCCCCATGTTCATATCATCCTGCGCGGCCGCGCCGACGACGGCCATGATCTCGTCATTGCCCGCGACTATATCAAAGAAGGTATGCGCGCCCGCGCCGCTGATCTCGTCACGCAGGATCTCGGGCCGCGCACCGATCTCGACATTCGTCGCAACCTCGACCGGCAGGTCGAGGCCGAACGCTGGACCCAGCTCGACCGCCAACTCGTCCGAGACGAGCGCGAAACCGGCGTCATCGACATGGCGCCAGACCCTGCTGCCAAGCCCGACGAATATCACGCCCTGAAAGTCGGCCGCCTGCGCAAGCTGGAATCCCTCGGCCTCGCCGATCAGGTCGGCCCCGGTCAATGGATGGTAGCCGACGACGCCGAGGTGACGTTGCGCGCGATGGGCGAACGCGGAGATATCATCAAGCGGATGCACCGGGCCTTGACCGAACGCGGCATCGAGCGCGGATCGGCGAACTATGTCCTCGCCGCCGAAAGCCTCGATACGCCGATCATCGGCCGCCTCGTCGATCGCGGTCTCGACGACGAGTTGAAGGGCACGGCCTATACGATAGTGGACGGCGTGGACGGCCGCACTCATCACATCAAGCTGTCCGATCTCGACGCCGCCGGTGACGGCGTGACGGGATCGATCGTCGAACTGCGCAAGTTCGACGATGCGAATGGCGAGCGCCGCGTCATGCTCGCGGTGCGGTCCGATCTCGACATCCACCGTCAGATCACCGCGCGCGGCGCCACCTGGCTCGACCGCCAGAACATCGCCCGCGAGCCGGTCGCCCTGTCCGAGGGCGGCTTCGGCGCCGAGGTGCGCCGCGCGATGGATAGGCGCGCCGAGCATCTCGTCGAGCAAGGCTTTGCCGAACGGCATGGCCCGCGCGTTACTTTCAGCCGCAACCTGATCGAGAAGCTGCGCGGCCGGGAGCTGGAGGCGCTGGGCGAAAAGCTCGCCGTCGAGACCGGCCAGCCCTTCAACCGCGCCGGCAGCGGCGAATATGTCGCCGGTTCCTACCGCCAGCGCTTTACGCTTGCCTCCGGCCGCTTCGCCATGATCGACGACGGCCTCGGCTTCCAGCTCGTGCCCTGGACGCCTTCTCTCGAAAAGCAACTCGGCCGCCATGTCTCTGGCGTGGCCCGCGACGATGGCGGCATCGAATGGAGCTTCGGCCGCAAACGCGGCCTCGGCCTCTGACCCCTTGTTCCATGAACCTTTGCCACAAGAAGGAATTCAAGAATGTCCGCGACGAAAATCCTCTGGGGCCAGATCCTCGCCGTCTTCGCCATCGTCTTCGTCTGCGTATGGGGCGCGACCGAATGGGTCGCCTGGCGTCTCGCCTTTCAGCCCGAACTTGGACAGCCGTGGTTTATGCTGCTCGGCTTTCCCTTTTACTATCCGCCGGCCTTCTTCTGGTGGTGGTACGGATACGATGCCTATGCTCCATCGATCTTCGTCGAGGGCGCCTATATCGCGGCCTCGGGCGGGCTGATCGCCTCAGCCGCGGCGATCGGGATGTCGGTCTGGCGCGCGCGCGAAGCATCGAGGATCGAGACCTATGGCTCGGCGCGATGGGCCGACACCGAGGAGGTGAAGGCCGCCGGATTGCTCGGCCCCGATGGCGTGGTGCTTGGCCGCTATGCCCACGATTATCTCCGCCATGACGGGCCGGGGCATGTGCTGTGCTTCGCGCCGACGCGCTCGGGCAAGGGTGTCGGCCTCGTCATCCCCTCGCTGCTGACCTGGCCGGGCTCGGCCATCGTCCACGACATCAAGGGCGAGAACTGGCAGCTCACCGCCGGCTTCCGCGCCCGGCACGGCCGCGTGCTGCTGTTCGACCCGACGAACGCGAAGTCTTCCGCCTACAACCCGCTGCTCGAAGTGCGTCGCGGCGAATGGGAAGTGCGCGACGTCCAGAACATCGCCGACATTCTGGTCGATCCCGAAGGCTCACTGGAAAAGCGGAACCACTGGGAAAAGACCAGCCATGCGCTGCTGGTCGGCGCCATCCTCCACGTCCTCTATGCCGAGGAGGACAAGACGCTCGCCGGCGTCGCCGCCTTCCTCTCCGATCCCAAACGGCCGATCGAGTCGACCCTCGCCGCCATGATGAAGACGGCGCATCTCGCCGAGGCCGGGCCGCACCCCGTCATCGCCAGCGCCGCGCGCGAGCTGCTGAACAAATCCGACAACGAGCGGTCGGGCGTGCTTTCCACCGCCATGTCGTTCCTCGGCCTCTACCGCGATCCAGTCGTCGCCGAGGTGACGCGCCGTTGCGACTGGCGCATCACCGACATCGTGGATGGCAAACTGCCGACGACGCTCTACCTCGTCGTGCCGCCGTCTGACATCAACCGCACCAAGCCGCTGATCCGCCTGATCCTCAATCAGGTCGGCCGCCGCCTGACCGAAGATCTTCAGGCCAAGGCCGGGCGCCGCCGGCTGCTCCTCATGCTCGACGAGTTCCCGGCGCTGGGGCGGCTCGACTTCTTCGAATCGGCGCTCGCCTTCATGGCCGGCTATGGGCTGAAGGCCTTCCTGATCGCGCAGTCGCTGAACCAGATCGAGAAAGCCTATGGCGCGAACAATTCGATCCTCGACAACTGCCATGTCCGCGTCAGCTTCGCCACCAATGACGAGCGCACCGCCAAGCGCGTGTCGGACGCTCTCGGCACCGCCACCGAAATGAAGGCGATGAAGAACTACGCTGGCAGTCGTCTTTCGCCCTGGCTCGGGCACCTGATGGTGTCGCGCTCGGAAACCGCGCGGCCGCTGCTCACACCCGGCGAGGTGATGCAGCTTCCCGCGACCGACGAGATCGTCATGGTCGCGGGTACGCCGCCGATCCGGGCGAAGAAGGCGCGCTACTTCGAGGACCGGCGGTTGCAGTCGCGCATCCTGCCGCCGCCCACGCTGACCGCGCCGGAGCAGGCCCGGCCCGATGACTGGACCACGTTGCCCGTGCCGCCGCGTCCGCAGATTGCTGAGCCGAAGTCCGCGCCGGAGAGAGACGACGATCCGACCGAATCCGAGCGTCGCCGGCAACCCGAACTCAGCCGTGTGAAACCGGTCGAGAAGAAGGCTCGAATCGAGAACGAGTTCGAAATCGGCATGAACGACGACGACGAGGATGACGCCGCGCGCAACAGCCGCATGAACCGGCTCATGCAGGGCGTCGCCCGCCAGGCTTCGCTCGATCCCGCCGACGGCATGGATCTGTGAGGCGCCCATGACCAAACCCGCTCGCAAACGGCGTCTCTCCGTCTATCTCGATCCCGCCGTGATGAACCGCCTCGCGGATCATGCCGCGCGGCGGGATCAATCCCGTTCGCTGATCGCGGAGGCCGCCATCGAATCCTTCCTGTCGCCCGACGCGGCCGAGCGGCAGGAAGCCGCCGTCACCAAGCGGCTCGATCAGTTCGACCGCCGCATGACCCGGCTCGAACGCGATGTCGGGATTTCCGTTGAAATGCTCGCCGTGTTCGTGCGCTTCTGGCTCGCCACCACACCCACGCTGTCCGAACCCCTTGCAAAGGCCGCCCACGCTAAGGCCGCCGAGCGCTATGGCGCCTTCGTCACTGCGCTCGGGCGACGGCTCGCCAAGGGGCCGAAGCTGCGGCAGGAGATCGCCGATGATGTAACCGGTGCGCCGGACGACAACTGATCGGCTTTCGACTATGATCTTGTGGCGGGGATTACGATCTCCCGGCGCATGGCCCGGTGGATCTTGACCGCCTCGCTTTCCGGCACGCCGGCCTGGTCCGCGAAACTCGGCCAGTTCCCGACATGGGCGTGCATTTCGCGGATGACCCCTTCCGCCTTCTTCGGCTTCAGGCCACAGAAGCCGCCAAAGGCCACGAGGTCGGCCATCTCAAAATGATCCCGCTTCCCGTTAAGGCTCATCTGGTGCTGGCTCGTCCAGCTTCCGTCAGGGTTGTAGGCATAGGCCACGTCGAAGGCGGGCGACAGGCGCCATTCCCCCTTCCGGTTCATCAGGAAGGCGATGTTCTTGACGTGATCGTCCTGGTTGCGGATCAACACGTTGAGGACAGCCCGGCGGAATTGCTGCTCAATGTCGTACGCGGGCAGCCCCAGCATCCTTATGGTCTCTACCGCCTGCTCATAGGAATAGGCGCCCGCTGCGTTGAAGTCGTAATGGCGAACTGCCGCTAGCGACTGCATGTGCAGCTTCTGGCCGCCGGCGCTGCGATCAAACCGCCGGGTCATGAAATGCGCGCGTCCACCTTCGCGGTGGAGACGGCATTCACTCATGTCGATGCCGGCGGCGACCGCCAGCAGATAGAAGCCATATTCGATCCGCCCGAAGCCTTGCGGATCAGCCACTTCCTTGTCGCTGTTGTTCGAGATGCCATCAAATTTCATCAGCCAGTAGCCGAAGCCTTCGCCTGTCTTGACCTGGCCCGAGCGAAATTCACCCGTCTCCGCGTTCCACGCGAGAATAGCCTTGGCGCGCGCGCCACCTGCCGAGGTGCCAACCCGTAAGATCTCTTGCAGCATTTCTCTGTCGTCATCGCCGCCGAGGACACCCGCCAGATTGGTCCGATTGTTCAGAACCTGATTGGCGAGCCGCGTCAGCGCTTCGATCTCCAGACGCTTCGACTTGCGCGCGCCTTTTAGGATGGCCGGATGAAATTCGAGCGCGCCCATGCCGCGTATGCCGATATAGCAGAGGCGCTCGACCGGATTGAAACTGTCCGCCGTGCGCCCTTGCGCGACCAGCCAGGCGTCGATCAGCGCGTTGCCGAACTTGTCCGGCAAGGAGTCGGCCAACAGGCCCGGCAAGCCTTTGAACGCTGGCCGAGGCAGGCCGGGAAACTCGTAAGGGTTGGTGCCGAGCGGCATCATGATCGGCGCCAGCTCGATACCGCTCTCCGCAAAATCCGGCATATACTGGAAGACGCCGACGTTCCGATCCGGCAGCCAGCTTACCGCGCCAATAGCCTTGCCCCACAGGCGAACCGTCGCGTCCGTCATGCTTCGTCATCCTCGCCCCAGGCCCAATCCGTCGCCTTGGTGACGGCGGCGGCGCCGCGCGCCCGTTGTCGTTCGTGCCCGTCTCGCTTCACCCGCTCGATGGGCCGGACCTCAGGGTCGGGCAGGAAGGCGGACAGATGCCCGGTCAGACCCAGAGCCATCAGGACGCGGACGAAGGTGTCCAGCGAGACGTTCTCTCCCGCTTCCAGCCGCTTGACGCTGCTGACAGACGCCCCGGCGTCCTGCGCCAGACGCGCCTGCGTCAGGTTCCGACTCAGGCGTATTTTCGACAGCCGTTCCCCCACCTGCCGCAAGGAGGCTTCGACCGTGGATGTTCCTGCATTCTGATTCGGGTTCATATCCGATCCCATAAGCCGCTGATAGTACCTTAAGGGGTCATATTTGGCACAATGTGCAGAAGGTTTCAACTCGCATCAATGGCTCATATATGCGCCTATATGCCAATTTATCCGCTCATGAGATCATATTTGATCCTTTATAGAAAACTTCAGCGAACGACGCGACACGCGCCCAGAAATAGAGACGAACCAATATCTCGCAAGATGAGGCCTCCACCGCCGTTCTCCTGTATTTGCACGCCACGCTACTACGCCGCTAAATCCTTGTTGAATCTGCCCTAAATCGGGCTCTTTTAATCGACCCCGCAAGGGGAAGGACCGTCGATCCCCGCTGAACTCGGGGCGACATGAAGGCTTCGCATCACAACTCTGAAGGACTGGCGCGGGGTGCGCGGATGCTGCGCACCGCGCTCGGCCCAGCCATCGCCCGGTTTCTGGAAGACCCCGCCGTCGTCGAGGTGATGCTGAACCCGGACGGGCGTATCTGGATCGACCGGCTATCGGAAGGGCTGTCCGATACGGGTGAGCGGCTGTCGCCCGCTGACGGCGAACGCATCGTGCGCCTGGTCGCGCACCATGTCGGCGCCGAAGTCCATGCAGGCAGCCCGCGCGTCTCAGCCGAATTGCCCGAGACGGGGGAGCGGTTCGAGGGGCTTCTTCCTCCTGTCGTCGCCGCGCCGGCCTTCGCCATCCGCAAGCCCGCCGTCGCGGTGTTCACGCTCGACGATTATGTCGCGGCCGGGATCATGTCGGCGGGACAGGCCGAGGCGCTGCGCCGGGGCGTCGCCGCCCGCGCCAATATACTGGTCGCCGGCGGCACGTCCACCGGCAAGACTACGCTGACCAACGCGCTGCTCGCCGAGGTGGCCAAGACCTCCGATCGCGTCGTTATCATCGAAGATACGCGCGAGCTGCAATGCGCCGCGCCCAATCTCGTCGCCATGCGGACGAAGGATGGCGTCGCCTCGCTTTCGGATCTCGTCCGTTCGTCGCTTCGTCTGCGCCCCGACCGCATCCCGGTCGGCGAGGTGCGCGGCGCGGAAGCGTTGGACCTCCTGAAGGCGTGGGGCACCGGCCATCCCGGCGGCGTCGGCACCATCCACGCCGGTTCGGCCATCGGTGCGCTCCGCCGCATGGAGCAGCTCATCCAGGAAGCCGTCGTCACCGTGCCGCGCGCGCTGATCGCGGAGACCATCGATCTCGTCGCTGTCCTCGCCGGACGCGGAAGCAAACGCCGCCTCGCCGAACTCTCCCGTGTCGAAGGTCTCGGCCCCGATGGCGATTACCGCATCGCGCCAGCCGCCATCGATGCCGTTGACCTGCCCATTTCCCCGCTCGCCGCATCCATCGTCCAAGGAGACCACGCATGATCAAGCTTTTCCGCAGCGCCCATCCCCGCCTTGGCGCGGCGCTAACCGCGGCCGCCCTCGGCCTGCTGCTCGCGGGGCCCGCCTATGCCTCGGGCTCCTCAATGCCCTGGGAAACCCCGCTCAATTCGATCCTGCAATCCGTGCAGGGACCGGTCGCCAAGATCATCTCGGTCATCATCATCACTGTCACTGGCCTCAGCCTCGCCTTTGGCGACACCTCGGGCGGCTTTCGCCGGCTGATCCAGATCGTCTTCGGCCTCTCCATTTCCTTTGCCGCCAGCTCCTTCTTCCTCTCCTTCTTCAGCTTCAGCGGCGGGGCGCTCATCTGATGACGGATATGGCCGATCCGACCAACACCGCGCCGGGCTTTTCCGTGCCCGTGCACCGGGCGCTGACCGAGCCAATCCTGCTCGGCGGCGCCCCACGCGCCCTCGCCATCCTCAATGGTACGCTCGCGGGCGCGATCGGCCTGGGACTTCGCCTCTGGCTGGTCGGGCTCGCCCTCTGGGCGGTCGGCCAAGTCGCCGCCGTGTGGGCGGCAAAGCGCGATCCGCTCTTCGTCGACGTGGTGCGACGCCATTTGCGCATCCCCGCGCATTTATCGGTTTGAGTGGGGCCTTGGCCGTGATGAACCTCGCCGAATACCGCAACAAGAACAGGCGGCTCGCCGATTTCCTGCCCTGGGTGGCGTTGATCGGCGAAGGGATCGCCCTCAACAAGGACGGCAGTTTTCAGCGAACGGCGCGCTTTCGCGGACCAGACCTCGATTCCGCCGTGCCCGCCGAGTTGGTCGCGGTCGTCGGTCGACTCAATAACGCCTTTCGCCGCCTTGGCTCGGGCTGGGCGATCTTTGTCGAGGCACAGCGTCACGTCTCGAACCGTTATCCCGAAAGCACGTTCCTGGACGCCGCCTCGGCGCTGGTCGACGCCGAACGCAAGGCCGATTTCGAGGAGGCCGGCAGCCATTTCGAGTCGAGCTATTTTCTGACCTTCACCTATCTGCCGCCGGCCGAAGACGCCGCTCGCGCCGAAAGCTGGCTCTATGAAGGCCGCGATCAGAAGGGACTCGATGCGCGCGGGGCGCTGACCGGCTTTGCCGATCGCACCAACCGCATCCTTCGTCTCGTCGAAGCCTTCATGCCGGAATGCGTCTGGCTCGACGATGCGGAGACGCTCACCTATCTGCACGCCTGCGTCTCGACCAGGCGGCACCGCGTCCGCGTGCCCGAAACGCCGATGTATCTCGACGCGCTGCTGGCCGATCAGGCGCTGAGCGGCGGTCTGGAGCCGCGCCTCGGCTCGCAGCATCTGCGCGTGCTGACGATTACCGGCTTTCCGACCGCGACGACGCCCGGTCTGCTCGACGAGCTGAACCGGCTGGCATTTCCCTATCGCTGGTCCACCCGCGCCATCCTGCTCGACAAGACCGACGCGACGAAGCTGCTCACCAAGATCCGCCGCCAGTGGTTCGCCAAGCGTAAGTCGATCGCGGCGATCCTCAAGGAGGTGATGACCAACGAAGCGTCGGCGCTGCTCGATACAGACGCCTCGAACAAAGCGGCGGACGCCGATCTCGCGCTTCAGGAACTCGGCGCCGATTATGCCGGCATCGCCTATGTCACGGCCACTGTGACGGTTTGGGACGCCGATTCGCGCGCCGCCGACGAGAAGCTCCGCCTTGTCGAGAAGGTGATCCAGGGCCGCGATTTCACGGCAATGGCGGAGACCATCAACGCCGTGGACGCCTGGCTCGGATCCTTGCCGGGCCACGTTTACGCCAATGTCCGGCAGCCGCCGATCTCGACGCTCAATCTCGCCCATCTGATCCCCCTGTCAGCGGTGTGGGCGGGGCCGGAACGGGACGAGCATTTTGCAGCGCCTCCGCTGCTCTTCGGCAAGACCGAAGGCTCGACCCCGTTCCGGTTTTCCCTTCATGTCGGCGATGTCGGCCATACGCTGATCGTCGGCCCGACCGGCGCGGGCAAGTCGGTGCTGCTGGCGCTGATGGCGCTCCAGTTCCGCCGTTACTCAGGCGCGCAGGTGTTCGCTTTCGATTTCGGCGGTTCGATCCGCGCCGCCGCGCTCGCCATGCGCGGCGACTGGCACGACCTCGGCGGCGGCCTGACCGAAGGCAGCGCCGCGAGCGTCTCGCTGCAACCGCTCGCCCGGGTCGACGATACCGCCGAACGCGCATGGGCCGCCGATTGGATCCTCGCGATCCTCACGCGCGAGCGCGCGCCGATCAGCCCGGAAGTCAAGGAGCACATCTGGACGGCGCTGACATCGCTCAGCAGCGCGCCGGTCGAGGAACGCACCATCACCGGCCTTTGCGTGCTGTTGCAGTCGAACGACCTCAAGCAGGCGCTTCGCCCCTATTGTATCGGCGGCGCGTGGGGCCGGCTGCTCGACGCGGAAAGCGAGCATCTCGGCACGGCCACTGTTCAGGCCTTCGAGACCGAGGGGTTGATCGGCACGGAAGCCGCGCCCGCCGTTCTCGCCTATCTGTTCCATCGCATCGAGGACCGGCTCGACGGATCGCCGACGCTCATCATCGTCGATGAAGGCTGGCTCGCACTCGATGACGAGGGTTTTGCTGGCCAGTTGCGCGAATGGCTGAAGACGCTGCGCAAGAAGAACGCCAGCGTCATCTTCGCCACGCAATCGCTTTCCGACATCGACGGCTCGACAATCGCGCCCGCCATCATCGAGAGCTGCCAGACCCGGCTTCTGCTGCCGAACGAGCGCGCCATCGAGCCGCAGATCACCGCCATCTATCGCCGCTTCGGCCTCAACGACCGCCAGATCGAAATCATCGCGCGGGCCATGCCGAAGCGCGACTATTACTGCCAGTCGCGGCGCGGCAGCCGGCTGTTCGAACTCGGCCTCTCGGAGGTGGCGCTGTCGCTTTGCGCGGCGTCCTCGCGTCAGCATCAGCAACTTATCGCGGAGGTTCACGCCCGCTCCGGCGCGGATGGCTTTCTCGCCGCGTGGCTGCGCGAGAACCGGCTCGCCTGGGCGGCAGACATGATCGCCGGCCTCACCAACGTCACCCCGTAAACCCGCATTCCGTCCACCCGCAACCCGGAGATTCCGTCATGATCCAGATCCGTTCCCGCATGCGCGCCCGGCGCTTCGCCCTTGCGCTGCTCGCTACGCCCATGGTGGTCGCGCCGATGCTGGCGACGCCCGCCCACGCGCAATGGGTCGTGTTCGATCCGTCGAACTATGCACAGAATGTGCTGACCGCCGCGCGCAGCCTCCAGCAGATCACCAATCAGATCACGTCGCTGCAAAACCAGACGCAGATGCTGATCAATCAGGCGCGCAACCTTGCGAGCCTGCCTACTTCCTCGCTCAACCAGATCGAGCAGTCGCTCCAGCGTACCCAGACCCTGCTCGCCCAAGCCCAGAACATCACCTACAACACTCAGGCGATCAACACGGCGTTCCAGAGCCAGTATTCGACCGCCTCGATGTCGGGCGCGAACGCCCAGCTCGTCGCCAATGCGCAGGCCCGCTGGCAGAACACGTTGGCCGCGCTCCAGGACGCGATGAAAACGCAGGCCACCGTCGTCGGCAATCTCGGCACAAATTCCGCGCAGATGTCGGTGCTGGTCAACGCCAGCCAGAACGCGACTGGCGCATTGCAGGCGACGCAGGCCGGCAATCAGCTGGTGGCGCTCGCCGCGCAGCAGATCGCCGATCTGACCGC
>JAJYDD010000622.1 GCA_021777795.1 Pseudomonadota bacterium
AGGTCGATGTCGTCCCAGATCACGCCCTGCATCGCGCTCGGCCCGAAGACGCTCGGGCGCGGCTCGCGCCAGGGGGCGACCGGCTGCGGCGCGCGCCAGCGCAAGGGGCCCACGGGCGCGGCGGCGTAGGGCAAGCCCTTGAAGGCGCGCACGCCTTGCGCATCCGGCGCGGCGGCGGCCAGCGGCCCCGAATCGATCGAAATATCGTCCATAGTGCGTCTCCCGCGACTTTTTCGCTGGCCAGCCGCGCGAAGTCCAGCGTTGACGCTGGCCGCGCGGCTCGCGAGAACAACGGCCATGCTGCGCGGAATCTTCCTGCTCCTCCTGTGCCAACTCGTCGGCGAGGTTCTCGCCCGGACGCTGAACCTGCCGGCGCCGGGGCCGGTGATCGGGCTGGCGCTGCTGGCGGCGGGTCTTGGCCTGTGGTCGCGGCGTAGCGGGCCGACCGACGTCGACCAGACCGACGTCGGCAAGGCCGCCTATGCGCTGCTCAGCGTGTTGTCGCTGCTGTTCGTGCCGGCGGGCGTCGGGGTGGTGCAATATTACGATCTGCTCGCCCGCAATGGCGTCGCCCTCGGGCTGGCGCTGATCGTCTCCACGGTGCTGACGCTGCTGGCGACGGTCGGCGTGTTCGTGCTTGTCAAGCGATGGGCGGCGTCATGAATTGGCGGCTTTGGGTCTACCTGCAAACCACGCCGCTGTTCTGGCTGACGGCGACGCTGGCGGCGTTTCTTGTCGCCGACGCGCTGTCGAAGCGCGCCAATCGCCATCCGCTCGTCAATCCCGTGCTCATCGCGGTGGCCTTGGTGGCGGCGCTGCTAAAGCTCAGCGGCACGCCTTACAAGACCTATTTCGAGGGCGCGCAATTCGTGCATTTCCTGCTCGGGCCGGCGACGGTGGCCCTTGGCGTGCCGCTCTACAAGAATTTCGCGCTGGTGCGCAAAAACCTCGCGCCGATGGCGGCGGCGCTGGTCGTCGGCGCGGTCGTGGCGATCGTCTCGGCGGTCGCGGTCGCCAAGCTCGGCCATGCGCCGCGCGAGGCGCTGATCTCGATGGCGCCAAAATCGGTGACGGCGGGCGTGGCGATGGCGGTTTCCGAAAAGCTCGGCGGGTTGCCGGCGCTGACGGCGGTGCTGGTGATCCTCACCGGCGTCATCGGCGCGATGGTGGTCACGCCGCTGATGAATGCGCTGGGCGTGCGCGATTACGCCGCGCGCGGCTTTGCGGCGGGGCTGGCCTCGCATGGGATCGGAACCGCCCGCGCCTTCACCGTCGATCCCGTGGCCGGGGTTTTCGCGGGCGTGGCGATGGGGCTCAACGCGGTGGTGACGCCGGCCCTGGTTCCGCTTATCCTGCCCTGGCTGATCGGATAGGAGACGCCATGTCCCTCGTCGAGGACGTCAAAGCGCGGCTGGCGCAGATCGAGGCCGACGGCCTCTATAAGCGCGAGCGGCTGATCGAGGGTCCGCAGGGCGGGCGCATCCGCGTCGGCGGCCGCGAGATGGTCAATCTCTGCGCCAACAATTACCTCGGCCTCGCCGATCACCCCGAGGTGATCGCCGCCGCCCGCGCGGCGCTGGACGCCTACGGCTTCGGCATGGCCTCGGTGCGCTTCATCTGCGGCGCGCAGGACCAGCACCGGGCGCTGGAGCGCGAGATCGCCGCGCATCTCGATCAAGACGACGCGATCCTGTTCGCCGCCTGTTTCGACGCCAATGGCGGCGTGTTCGAGCCGCTGCTCGACGAAAACGACGCCATCATCTCCGACGCGCTCAACCACGCCTCGATCATCGACGGCGTGCGTCTGTGCAAGGCGCAGCGCTACCGCTACGCCAATGCCGACATGGACGAGTTGGAGACCCGCCTCAAGGAGGCGAGCAAGGCCCGCTTCCGGCTCATCGTCACCGACGGCGTGTTCTCGATGGACGGCCATGTCGCGAAGCTGAAGGAAATTCGCGCGCTCGCCGACAAATACGACGCGCTGGTGATGAGCGACGAGTGCCACGCCACCGGCCATCTCGGCGCCCAAGGCAAGGGCGCGCCGGCGTTGACGGGCGGGCGCGTCGATATCGTCACCGGCACCTTCGGCAAGACGCTCGGCGGCGCGATGGGCGGCTTCGTCGCCGCCGCGCAGCCGATCGTCGATCTCTTGCGCCAGCGCGCGCGGCCTTATCTGTTCTCCAATTCCCTGGCGCCGCCCGTCGTCGCCGGCTCGCGCAAGGCGCTGGAGATCGCGATTCGCGCCGACGATCTGCGCGCGAAACTGATGCGCCATACGCGCCGCTTCCGCGAGGGGCTGGCCGCCGCCGGCTTCTCGTTGATTGACGGGCAGACGCCGATCATCCCGGTGATGACCGGCGACGCGCGGGCCGCGCAGGATCTGGCCGCCGCGCTCGACAGGCGCGGAATCTATGTCGCGGGCTTTTTCTTTCCCGTCGTGCCCAAGGGCAAGGCGCGCATCCGCACGCAGATGTCGGCGGCGCTGAGCGAGGCCGATGTGGACTTTG
>JAJYDD010000623.1 GCA_021777795.1 Pseudomonadota bacterium
GAGATCGGCTAGGCCAACGATGCGCAGATGGTCGGTCTTGCGGTGGCCGGTGGCGTTGGCGGCCATGTCCGACATCACCCCATCGGCGGCGCCGCCGAGCCATTCGCGCAAGACGGCCGGCGCTTCCGCGTCGTGAAAATCCATCACGCGGAACTCGGCCCCGGCGACGGGCTCGATCTCCAGCAGGTCGATGCCGATCACCCGGCCCTTTCCGTCGCGCGATTTGACGCGCTCGGCGGCGATCTGCGACCACCCGCCCGGCGCGGCGCCGAGATCGACGATGCGCCCGCCCGGCTTCAACAGGCGGTATTTGTCGTCAATCTCCATCAGCTTGTAGGCCGCGCGCGAGCGGTAGCCCTCCAGCCTCGCGCGCGAGACGAAGGGGTCGTTGAGCTGGCGCTCCAGCCACAGCGTCGAGGACAGGCTGCGCTTGCGGGCCGTCTTGACCCGCGTTTTCAGCGCCCGGCCGCCCTCGCGGCCGGAACCTCCGGCGCTCATGCGCGCGCCCGCGCGGATGGCCGGTCAGCGCGCATCATCTGCGACAATATGCCTTCCCGCAGGCCCCGGTCGGCGATGCGGACGCGCTCGGCCGGGAAACGGGCGCGGATCGCCTCCAGGATCGCGCAGCCGGCGAGCACGAGGTCGGCGCGCTCGGCGCCGATGCAGCCGTTGGCGGCGCGCTCGGCGTAGCTCATGGCGCGCAATTTGAGCACCGCCGAATCGATCTCCGCGCGCGAAAGCCACAGGCCGTCGATGGCGCGCCGGTCGTAGCGCGGCAGGTCGAGATGGACGCCAGCCAGCGTCGTCACCGTGCCGGAAGTGCCGAGCAGGTGGAAGCGCGCGCAACGCCGCTCGTCGGCCACGCGCTCGACGAAGGGCGCGAGTTCGGCGTCGACATGCGCGATCATCGCCTCGAAGATTTCCGGCGTCACATCGTCGCCGCCAAAAGTTTCGGCGAGCGAGACGACGCCGAGCCGCAAAGATTCCCAGGCCGCGACACGGCGCGCGCCGTCGGCGCCGCGCCGCATCCAGACGATCTCCGAGGAGCCGCCGCCGATGTCGAACAGTAATGTCGCCTCGGCGTCGTCGTCGATCAATTCGCCGCAGCCGGCCACCGCCAGATGCGCCTCGGTCTCGCGGTCGACGATCTCCAGATGCAGGCCGAGCCGGTCGCGCACGCGCAGCAGGAATTGCGCGCCGTTGCTGGCGGAGCGGCAGGCCTCCGTCGCCACCAGCCGGGCGCGGGTGACGCCCCGAGTGCGCATCTTGTCGCGGCAGATGCGCAAAGCCTCCATCGTGCGCTCGATCGCCGCCTCGTTGAGGCGCCCGCTCTGCGACAGGCCCTCGCCCAGCCTGACGATGCGCGAAAAGGCGTCGATGACGCGGAACCCACCCTGCGCGGGCCGCGCCACGAGAAGGCGGCAGTTATTCGTGCCCAGGTCCAGCGCGGCGTAGACCCGCGAGGGGGGATGCCTCGTCTCCGCGCGCGCCGAAGCGGCGAAACCCGGGCCCAACATGGTTGTTGCGGCCAACACTTAACTCCCGGCGGCCGGCGTCGGCCTGCTCTGTCGGGCTTGAACGTAGCATGTCGCGCGCCCGATGCAATTGCGTCCGAAAAGCGCGCGATGCCGGCCGCGTCACGCGGCCATGCGCAGCGCCTGCGCCATGCTGGGACGGCGCGAGCGCAGCACCGGCCGCTTGCCGTCGCGATGGGTCATCACCACGGCGTTCTTGAGCGTTTCCATCGTGTCGCGCATATCGACCAGCGACTGCTCCAGCGCGATGACGCTCTCCTCGTCGCAGCGGCTCGCCTGGTAGCGCCGCATCGCCCCGACGGCCGAGGCGACCGAGGCGTCGGCGCGCTTCACCTGCGGCCACAGCGAGGGAAAATAGAAGCTGACGAGCATACGCGCCTGGGCGGAATCGCGCGTAAGTCGCATCCAGGTTTCATCGCCGTGCGGCGAATAGGGACAACCTTCGGCGATCAGCGAACAGGCGTGACCGAAATGGCCGATCAGCCCCTGATCGAAGGCCTCGACCAGCGTGTACAGTTCCTCGGCCTTCGCGGAAGAGAAATGGCGCGCCTCCCGGCCCTCCAGTAGCAGATAGCTGGTGATCCCCGCCGCTGCGGCGCAGGCCATCATTTCCAGCAAGACGAGGATAATCGACATATTCGGCCTTTCACTCCGGGACGCCGTCAATCCTGAATTGCATTGGTTAATGTCGCCATAAACGAACCCTATGAGGGCCGCTTTTCGCCGCAGGCGTTAAGCGCGTCGCGGCCGCACGTAGGCGTGGGCGATATGGCCGCCATTGCCGCTCGCCGGCGCCGGCGCGCCGGGCGTGAGCCGCGCCGAAATCTCGCGCGGGCCGAGGTCGACGACGCCGGTGAAGCCCATATCTTCGAGCCAGCGATGCAGATCGGCGGTATCGAAATAACTGCGGAAGCCTTCGCCGAGCGCGGCGACGCGCTCGGCCATGCGTTCGTGGAACAGCCGATGG
>JAJYDD010000624.1 GCA_021777795.1 Pseudomonadota bacterium
CGGCGTCGGCTGCTTGAACGAGGCGACGCGGCAGCCCTGCGGGTTGACGCCGCGCAGAGCGTGCTTGATCGCGCCGTCCTTGCCGGCGCTGTCCATGCCTTGCAAGACGACGAGCAGCGCATGGCGACCGTTGGCGAAAAGGCGCTCGTGGCGCTTCTCCAACTGCTTGGCGTGATCCTCCAGCGCCGCCTCATAGGTTCCCTTGCCGTCATAGAGCGGCGCAACGGCGGTCGGGCGATCCGCCAGTGACAGCTTCTCGCCCTCGCCGACTTTCAGCGTTTCTAAGTCGATTTTCACAGCCGTCCCTTCCCATCGTCCCGCCGCGCGATCTTGGCGAATTTCTTGATGACGCGGTCGCGCTTGAGTTTCGAGAGATAGTCGATGAACAAAACGCCATTAAGGTGGTCGAGTTCGTGCTGGACGACGGTGGCCAGCAGCCCCTCGGCCAGTTGCTCCTGCGCCTTGCCGTCGCGATCGATGTAGCGCACGCGCACGCTCGCCGGCCGCTCGACCTCCTCGTAATATTCGGGGATCGACAGGCAGCCTTCCTCGTAGGTGTTGCGCTCGTCGGAGGACCAGACGATCTCGGGATTGATGAGGCTCATCGGCGCGCGCGGCCCTTCCTTGGGCGCGGCGTCGACGACGAGCAGGCGCACCGGCTCGGCGATCTGGATCGCGGCGAGCCCGATGCCCGGCGCCTCGTACATCGTGGCCAGCATGTCGTCGATCAGCCGGCGCAAATCGTCGTCGACGCGCTCGATGGGTTTCGAGACCAGGCGCAGCTTGGGGTCGGGAAGCGTGATGATGTCGCGGACGGGCATGGGAGATCTTAAAGCGAAAGGTAGGGACGCCTTAATGGTCGGGCAAGGCGCGGTCAAATGCGTTCTTATTTTGTTCGCATTCCGCCGCGATTTGGTGTAGAGGCTCGGAGCATGGACGCGGTTCTGTTCGTGCTTGAAGGTTTTTCCGTAACCGTCGGCGAGACGCTAGCGGCGGCGCTCGCCCTCTGCCTCGCCCTCGGCGTGTCGCTGATCGTGGCGCTGCGACGCGATTCCGGCGAGGGCGAGCGCATCGCCGAACTCTCCGGCCGGCTCGCCAGCCTCGGCGAATGGCTCGGCGGACGGCAGACCGATATCGCCCGCCTGATGGCCGAGCGGCTGGACGCGCAGGGCAAGGCCACCGGCGAAACGCTGACCCGCCTCAACGAGCGGCTAGCCGTCATCGACGCGGCGCAAAGCCGGATTTCGAGCATGGCCGAGGACATGGTGTCGCTGAAGGACATCCTCGCCAACAAGCAGACGCGCGGCGCCTTCGGCCAGGGCCGCATGGAGACGATCGTGCGCGACGGCCTGCCGCCGGGCGCCTATACGTTCCAGCCGACGCTCGCCAACAAGACGCGGCCAGATTGCGTGATTCGCCTGCCCGGCGATCCGCGCCCGCTGGTGGTGGACGCGAAATTCCCGCTCGAAGGCATCGCCGAGTTCCGCCGCGCCCGTGACGACGAGGGCCGCAAGCTCGCCGCGCGGCGCGTGCGCGCCGATGTGTCGCGCCATGTCGCCGACATCGAGGAGAAATATCTCAACCCCGGCGAGACCCAGGACGTGGCGCTGATGTTCGTGCCGTCCGAATCGATCTACGCCGATCTCGTCGAGCATTTCGAGGATGTGGTGCAGCGCGCGCATCGGGCGCGGGTGGTCATCGTCTCGCCGTCACTGATGATGATGGCGATCCAGGTCGCCCAGGCCATGCTGCGCGATGCCGCGGTGAAGGAATCCGTGCATGCGATTCGCGGCGAGGTCGGCAAGCTTGCCGCCGACGCGCGCCGCCTCGCCGAGCGCGCCGCCAAGCTCGAAGGCCATTTCCGCGCCGCGCAGGAAGACCTCAGCGAGGCGATGACCTCGGCCGAGAAGGTCGCACGGCGGGCGCAGCGCATCGACGGCATGGATTTCGGGCCGGAGGAGCGGCGCGCGGTCGGCGCTTAGGATATAGTGCGCGCCAGGGAGGGCCGCGCATGAACATTCCGCTCGTCATCACCTTTGTCGGCGCGGATCGCGCCGGTCTCGTCAGCGCGATCTCCGACGCCGTGGCCGCGCAAGGCGGGACATGGCTGGAAAGCCGGCTCGCGCGGCTCGCCGGCCAGTTCGCCGGCGTCGTGCGCGCCGATGCGCCGGAGGCGCAAGTTGAGGCTCTGGAAGGGGCGCTCGCCGCCCTGCCCGGCCTCAAGCTGACGGTGACGCGCGGCGGCGCCGAGGAGCCGCCCAAGCGCCGGCTGCGGATGGAATTGCTCGGCCTCGACCGGCCGGGCATCGTGCGGGATGCGACGCGGGCGCTGGCGGCGCTCGGCGTCAATATCGCGGAATTCGAATCCGATCTGCGCCCGGCGCCGTTCAGCGGCTTGGTCATGTTCCACGCCAAGGCGCTGCTGGAGGCGCCGGAAAACGTCGCGCCCGAGGCTGTGCGGCAGGCGCTGGAAAGCCTTGCCGGCGAGTTGACGGCGGAATT
>JAJYDD010000081.1 GCA_021777795.1 Pseudomonadota bacterium
GCGCCTATCAGGGCGCGGCCGGAAAGCTTGGCGCCGCCTTCGTCGAGCGGCTGGAGCGCATCGCCGTCGGCGACGCCCGCCCCGATCTCACCCTCATCCTCGACGTCGACCCCGAACAGGGCCTCGCGCGGGCCGCGCGGCGCTCGGGCGCGGCGGATCGGTTCGAGAGCGAGGGGCTGGAGTTTCATCAGACGCTGCGCCGCGCCTTCCTCGCCATCGCCGAGGCAGAGCCGGAGCGTTGCGCGGTCATCGCCGCCGGCGGCTTCGAGGACGCGGTGGCGCGGGCGATCTGGGCCGAGGTCTCGCGCCGCCTCGCCGACTTTCTGCCGGGGCGCTGATGCGACGCCCGACGCCAGAGGAGGGCGCGCCGGAGAGCGACGTCTATCCCGGCGCACGCCCGCCGCGCCTGGCGCCGGCGCTCATCGGCCATGCGGCGGCGGAAGCGGAGATGCTGGACGCCTATCGCAGCGGCCGGCTCGCCCACGCCTGGCTCATCGCCGGCCCCGAGGGCGTCGGCAAGGCGACGCTCGCCTGGGCCTTCGCGCGCTTCCTGCTCGCCCATCCCGATCCCGGCGCGCCGGAAGTCGCCGAGGCGCGAAGTCTCGCCGTGCCGCAGAGCCACCCCGCCGCGCGCTTGCTCGCCGCGCACGCCCATCCCGATTTAGCGCTGCTGCGCCGCGTCATGAACCCCAAGGGCAAGTCGTTCTTCAGCGAGATCCGCGTCGACGACGTGCGCGAGGGGCAGGGCGTTTTCCACCTCGCCCCGGCGCTCGGCGGCTGGCGCGTCGCGCTCGTCGACGCCGCCGACGACCTCAACCGCAACGGCGCCAACGCGCTGTTGAAGACCATCGAGGAGCCGCCGCAGCGGGCGCTGGTGATGATCGTCGCCCATCGTCCCGGCCGGCTGCCGCCGACGATCCGCTCGCGCTGCCGGCGCCTGACGCTGGAGCCGCTGGCGCCGGCCGAGATCGAGGCCATCGTGCGCGGGCAAGGGGCGCCGTGGAGCGATGCGACTGACGCCGCCATCGCCGAGGCCGCCGCGAAGGCCGGCGGATCCGTGCGCGAAGCGCTGCGCTGGCTAGATCCCGAAAGCGCCGACAGCAGCGCGCTCATCCACGCGGTGGCGGCGAAACTGCCGGCGATCGATTGGCGCACGGCGCTGCGGCTCGCCGACCGCTTCGCCGGGGCCGCAGGGGCCGATTTGCACGAACGCTTTGTGCTCGCCATGTTCGACTGGCTCGCCACGCGCGCGCGGGCGACCCACGATCCGCGCCGGCATGAGGCGATCGCCGAATTGTGGGAGCGGCTGCGCCACAGCGCGCGCGAGGCCGAAGCGCTCAACATCGACCGCAAGATTCACGCGCTCGCGATGTTGCAGGAGATCGCCGAGCGGGCGGGGCGGCTTTAGCGCGATTCGCATTGCGCTAACCCGCCCGCAAAACCTCCGCCGGCTTGCGCCCCAATGTGCGCCAGGCGCCGATCTCGCCGAGCAGAACCGTCAGCGCCAATCCGCCGAGCGCCGCTGCGAGCGTCTCGCCCCAAAGGAAGCCGAAGTCGAAGCCCATGATGTCGGCCACGACCACATAAGCGGCCAGCGTTCCCGCGCCGACGCCGAAGGCGGCGGTCGCCGCGCCCAGCGTGGCGAACTCCAGCAGCGAGGCGCCGATCAGGCGCTTGCGCGTCGCGCCGAGGATTTTCAGCGTCACCGCGTCGATCAGCCGCGCCCGCTGGTTGGCCGCCAGCGCGCCCGCCAGCACGAGCACGGCCGTCGCCAGCGCCAAGCCAGCGGCGGCGCGGATCGCCAGATCGAGCCGCCCCGCCAGCGCCGCCACCGTCTCCAGCGCTTCCTTCACCCGCACCGTCACCACATCGGGGAATTCGCGCGCGGCGTCGCGCACCAGTGTCGCCTCGGCTGAGGGCGGCGAGCCCTTGGCGAGTTCGGCCGTCATCAGAATGGAATGCGGTGCGCCGCGAAAGGCGTCGGGCGAGAAAACAAGCACGAAATTGACGGCGAAAGTGCGCCAGTCGATCTTGCGGAAATTGGCGATTTTCGCCGTCACGTCGCGCCCCAGCACATTGACGGTGAGAGCGTCGCCGAGCTTGAGGCCGAGCCCCTTGGCGATGTCGCCGTCGACCGAGACCAGCGGCGGCCCGTTATAATCGGCCGGCCACCATTTGCCCGCCGCGATGTCGGCGCCCCTCGGCGGCGTCGCTGAATAGGTGACGCCCCGATCGCCCTCCAGCACCCATCGCGCGCTTTCCCGGGCGTGGACTTTCTCGGCCGCGACGCCGGCGACGCGGGCGATGCGGCCGCGCATCATCGGCGCCTCGACCAGCCGCGCGCCCGGCGCGTCCTTGGCCAGAAACGCCTTGAATTGCGCTTCTTTGTCGCTGCGGATGTCGAAGAAATAGAAATCCGGCGTGCCGACCGCGCCGGGGGACAGTTGCGCGCGCAAATTGGCGTCGACCAGCGTCAGCGCGACGATGACGGCCAGGCCAAGGCCCAGCGACAGCACCACGGCCGGCGTCGGCGCGCCCGGCCGGCACAGGTTCGATAAAGCCAGCCGCCATTCTATCGGCCCCCGGCGCGGCAGTCTTCGCGCCAGCGCCATTGCGCCCGCCGCGACGCCGCGCAGCGCGACGAGCGCCAGCGCGGTTCCCACCACCACCGTCACGGCCACCATGCGCTGCGGGCTGGCGAGAATCGCGGCGAGGGCCAGCGCCGCCGCCGCCGTGATCGCGGCCAAGGCGTAGCGCTTGCGCGTGCGCGGCGCTTCGCTCGCCACGAGGTCGCGAAACAGCGCCGTCGCCGGCAGATCATGGGCGCGTCCGAGCGGATGGATGGAGAAGGCAAGCGCCGTCAGCAGGCCATAGAGCGCGCCGAGCGCGAGTTCGCCGGGATAGAAGCCGGGCTGGATCGGGTAGGGCAGCGCCGCCCCGGCAAAAGCCGCCACGAGATAGGGAACCGCCGCGCCGAGCGCCAAGCCGATGACGACGCCGAGCGCGGCGACGATGAGGAATTCGATCAAAGCCGCCGCGACGATCTCCGCGCCCGTCGCGCCGAGCGCCTTCAATATCGCCAGGGCCGGCCGTTTGGCCTCCAGGAAGCCGCCTGCCGCATTGCCGACGCCGACGCCGCCGACCACCAGCGAAACCAACCCGACCAGCGCCAGGAACTCGCCGAAGCGGTCGATGTTGCGGGAAAAGTCGGGTGAGACCTTGGAGCGGTCGCGCACCTCCCAGCCGGCCTCGGGAAAGGCCTTTTTGGCGGCGGCGGTCATCGCCAGCACCGCGCCCAGCGCCGGCGGCGCCCCGCCGGGGTTCATCGTCACCCGCGTCGTGTAGCGCACCAGCGCGCCCGGCTGCACGAGGCCGCTCGCCGCTAAAGCCTCGCGCGAGATCAACACGCGCGCGCCAAAGCCGATGCCGGCGCCCAGCCGGTCGGGCTCGTTGACGATGCGGCCGCGAATGACCAGCGTCGCGTCACCGAGGCGGAAACTGTCGCCGACCTTAAGTCCCAGCCGGTCGAGCAGGATGTCGTCGACCTCCGTCCCGCAGGTTTTGCCCTCGCAGGCGAGCGCGGCGGCGGGCGGGGCGGAAGGGGCGAATTCGGCCTGGCCGAGCGGCGGCCAATCCGGCCCCACGGCCTTCACGTCGGCCAGCGTGGCGTCGCCCTTGGCGTTGCGCGCCATCGCCCGCATCGCGGCGATGTCATCGAGCCGGCCGCGCGCGGCCAGATAGCCGCGCTCCTGCGGGCTGAGCCGCTGGTGGATGACGGAGAACGAGGCGTCGCCGCCGACCAACGTGCGCCCCTCGCGCGCCAGCCCGTCTTGCAGCGAGCGCGCCAGCGAATTGACGCCGACGATGGCGGTGACGCCGATGGCGATGCAGGCCAGGAAGATGCGCAGGCCGCTGAGCCCGCCTCTGAGATCGCGCAGCGCCAGCCGCGTCAGCGTCCAGAGTCTCAACTGGGGCGCTCGATCAGCCCGGCGCGGATGCGTAGGGTGCGGTCGCAGAGCGCGGCTAGCGCGGGATCATGCGTCACCAGCGCCAGCGTCGCGCCGCGCTCGCGCGGCAAGGCGAACAAGAGTTCGATCACGCCGCGCCCCGTCGCCTCGTCGAGATTGCCGGTCGGCTCGTCGGCGATGACGAGTTGCGGCCTCGGCGCCAGCGCCCGGGCGAGCGCCACCCGCTGCTGCTCGCCGCCCGAAAGCTGCGCCGGATAATGCGAGAGCCGTTCGCTCAGGCCGACGGCCGCGAGTTCGTCACGGGCGCGCGCGCGGGCGTCTCGGGCGCCGGCGAGTTCCAGCGGGATCGCGACATTCTCCAGCGCCGTCATCGTCGCGATGAGCTGGAAGGATTGGAACACGATGCCGATGCGGGCGCCCCGGAAGCGGGCGAGTTCGTCCTCGCCCATCTTGTGAACGGCCTCGCCGTCAATGTAGATTTCGCCTTTGTCCGGCCGCTCCAGCCCCGCCATCGCCATCAGCAGCGTCGATTTGCCGGAGCCCGAGGGGCCGACGAGGCCGACCGTCTCCCCGCGCGCGATGGACAGGCTGACGCCGCGCAAGATATGCACGCGGGCGGCGCCTGATCCGAGGCTCAGCTCGACATCGCGCATTTCGACCGCGGGAGTGTTCTTGGACGACTCGGCCGAAGCGCGATGGACGAGGGCGAGGTCGGACGAATCTTTGGGAGAAGTCATGAAGGTCTCTAGGGCCCGCACGACATATGGGATGTTCCTCGCGTTCGTCCAGGTTCTGGCGCTTATCGCCGGCCTGGGCGCGGCGCAAGGTCGCACGCTGAAGCTCGTGGCCCTCGGCGACAGCCTCACCGCCGGCTATGGCCTTAAGCCCGGCCAGAGTTTCCCCGATATTTTGCAGAAGGCGCTGAAAGCCAAGGGGTACGACGTCAACGTAGTCAACGCCGGCGTCTCCGGCGACACCGCCGAGGACGGTCTGGCGCGCTTCGACTGGAGCGTGCCGAGCGATGCGGATGCGCTGATCGTCGAACTCGGCGCCAACGACATGCTGCGCGGAATGCCGGTGGCGGGCGCCAAGGCCGCGCTGTCCGACATCCTCTCCAAGGCGGCCAAGGCGCATATCCCGACGCTGCTCGCCGGCATGAGGGCCGCGCCGAACCTCGGCCCGGATTACCGCGCCGCCTTCGACCGCATCTATCCCGAGCTTGCCGCCAAATATGGCGCCTCACTCTATCCGTTCTTCCTCGACGGCGTGGCGGCCGACCCCAAGCTCAACCAGCAGGACGGCCTGCACCCCAATCCTGCGGGCGTGAAAATCGTCGTCGCCCGTATCTTGCCGGCGGTCGAGGCGCTGCTGACCAAGGCGGGGAAATAGATCAGAAGATCGGCTTTCGGCCGGTCCAATCGCGGTAGAGGGCGAGGTCGTCGGCGTAAAGCGTGGCGACCTTATCGACCAACCCGGCGTCGTAGAACTTGCGCAGTTGCGGCGCCTTGCCGGTTCGCTTCAAGGCGAGCAGGTCGAAGGCGCTGAGATCGGCCGCACAATCGTCGCCCGCGATGGCCTCGTATTGATCGGCGCCGTGCCGGCTCAGCCTGCGGGCGTCATGGACATCGAAATCGATCTTGGCTTTCAGGGTGCTGACGGCGACTCCGAAGTCTTCCAGGCAAAACACGTCATCGTAAGTCTTGTAGACGAGGTAATCCACTTGCGGGCGCCAATGCTCGTCGGCGCGCAGAAGCGCCCCCAGACTGGCGACGAAATCGCGAAACGTCAGATCGTGCCGCGAGCCGGGTTGGTTCTGCGAGCGTTCGAATGACAACGCGACTGCGGTCTGGTCGACGAATTTGTCGAGGAAGCAACTGGCGAGCCGCAGGAATGGATCGCGCAGGATGACGAAGGCGTATCTGGCGCGCACCAGTTCGGGCAGGGTGGCGCGAAATGTCTGATTGTTGTCGTGAATCCAACTGAACTTGCTCTCGTCCTCGATAGCGCCGTGGGCGAGGGCGAGGGAATAGCGCAGCGTCGTGCAGGCGTTCTTCGGGATGAAGGAATAAACGGCGTCCGAGGGATAAATCGACAGCGCGTAATTGGCCGCGTGCATATGCGGGGCGTTTTGCGGCAGCGGCGCGTTGGTGTCGGCGGCGTAACGGAAAACCCTGGGCATATTCCTGTCCCCCTGTGTAAGACTGCGGGCTACCCCGCATCAACGCAAAAGCGCCCCCGCACAGCTTTGTGGCTGGCGCCGTCTCGGCTAGCCCGCCTCCCACGCTGCCCCAAAAAAAATTTGCGAAGCGCCCTTGAAGGCGGTTTCCCCGTTCCCAGATCGACAGTCGCCGAGGCCCCGAGGGCTCGGCTAACGGCCGGCGGCGCCGGCTGACATACCCATATTGCTTCACGGAGAATGTGGCTATGCAAGCGTTCGACTTCACTCCCTACTATCGCTCCACGGTCGGCTTCGATCGATTGTTCGACTTGCTGGATAAGAGCGTGCGGTCCGATTGGCCGCCCTACGACATCGAGAAGAGAGGCGAGGACCAGTACCGCATCGTCATGGCGGTCCCCGGCTTTGCGCCCAACGAGATTGAACTGGTCCAGCACGGCGCGACGCTTCTGGTGACAAGCCAGAAGAGCGAGCGGCGGGACGCCGAAATGCTCCATCGGGGCATTCCCTCCGCCAGCTTCAAGCAGAGCTTCAACCTCGCCGATCATGTGAGGGTCGTCGGCGCGCAGGTCGAACACGGCCTGCTCACCATCGACCTCGTGCGCGAGGTTCCCGAGCAGTTGAAGCCGAGGCGCATCGAGATCAACTCCGGCGCCGACGGCCCGAAGCGCGACAACGCGCCAAAGCAGATCGACGTCGGCGCGAAGAAGGCCGCCTGATCTTCAAGCGCGAATACTGCGGTCCCGCCTCCCGGCCTCTGCCGGGAGGTCTGATTGCGGAGAACGGAGATGAACGACAACTACACGTCTTTCCCCTCACGCCAGCCGGCGACGCCTTTGCGAACCGCTGCGGCGATCTACACCCATCCCGACGACGTCGCCGGCGATCGCAAGCTGACGACAGCGCAGAAACGGGCGATCCTCGCGTCCTGGATTTCGGACGCCCGGGCGGTAGAGGACGACCCGAGGTTGCGTCGCCTCGATAGCGGCGCCGTCGTCGAGGTCGAGGCGATCATGCGCGCGCTTCGTGCGCTCGACGCTCGCGACGAGCGCCATCTGCCGCCGCCTTCGACTCGCAAGCGCCGTGTCATCTCGCGGTGGTTGACGAGGATGCGCCCGCCAGGCGCCTCCCACGATGATGACGACGACCCGCCGCCGGCCCCGGCGGGCATCGCCATTCCGTTTCGACCCAGCTTCGTTTCGGCCTATCGCGCGCGTCCGAGCCTACCGGAATGGGCGCGCGCCGTCGGTTGACGCAAACTAGCCGCGCCCGCTCACCTTAGCAGCGTCGCCCGCACCCACCATTGCGGCCGGCGCTGTCTGAGCCAGGCCGCCGCCCGCGCCGCCGCGTGGCGATCCGCGTAAAGCGCGAAACAGGTCGCGCCGGAGCCGGACATGCGAACCAGCCGCGCCTCGCCGGCCTCGCCGAGCAAGGCGAGGGTCTCGGCGATGGCAGGCGTTAGCCGCTCCGCGCTCGCCTGCATGTCGTTGCGGCCTTTCGCCAGCCCCGCGACCGCGTCGCCGTCGAGCGGATTGGCGAAGGCGGCGAGCCCCGAGGATTGGCCTTTGGCGAGCCCCATCCCCGCGAACACCGCTGGCGTGGGCGAGGCCGCGCGGGGATTGACGAGAACGGCCGGCAGCGGCTTGAGGCCCAAAGGCGCCGACAAAAGCTCGCCGATCCCGCCCATGCGGCGCGCGCGCGGATCGAGGCACACGGGCACGTCGGCCCCGGTCGCTCGCGCCGCTACGGCCAGACGCGGATCGTCCAGCGCAAGACCGTTATGAGCCGCGAGCGCCCTGAGCGCCGCCGCCGCATCCGAGGAGCCGCCGCCGAGCCCGGCGGCGACCGGAAGCTGCTTCCACAAAAGGAACCGCCCGAGCCGCAGGCCGATGACGCGCTCGGCCAGCGCCTGCGCGGCTTTCAGCACCAGATTGTCGCCCTCCGGCCCCGCCGATAGCGCCGTCGGCCCTAAGACATCGAGGCCTAGCGGCGCATCGGGGACGAAGGCGAGACGGTCGCCGACGCCGGCGAAGGCAACGAGGCTGTCCAACTCGTGATAGCCGTCCTCGCGCCGACCGAGGATATGCAGCGTCAGATTAACCTTCGCCGGCGCCCGGAAAACCCGCATACGGTCAACCGCCGGTCTTGGTCGGCTCCGGAGACGGGGCGGCCTTGGCGGCGGCGCCGGGGGCGACAGCCGGCGGCGGAGGCGCCAGGCCGTCCTTGATCTTCAGCAGAATCTTCGGGAGGTCTTCGGGCTCGGGGCCGAAGTCGCGCGCATGGTTCCACTGGAAATGCGCCTCGGTCTTGCGACCTACGCGCCAATAGGCGTCGCCGAGATGGTCGTTGACCACGGGATCGATTGGCTTGAGATCGACCGCGCGTTCGAGATCGCGCGTCGCCTCCTCATAATGGCCGAGCTTGTAATTGGCCCAGCCGAGACTGTCGACGATATAGCCGTCGGTCGGCTTGAGATCGACGGCGCGTTGCAGCATCCGCAGCGCCTCGTCCAGGTTTTCGCCCTTGTCGACCCAGGAATAGCCGAGATAGTTCAGCACCAGCGGCTGGTCGGGGTAGAGTTTAAGCGCCTCCTTGAAATCCGCCTCCGCCTTCGGCCATTGGTGGATGCGCTCATAGGCGATGCCGCGGAAATAATAGAGCACCCAATGCGCCTTATCGGGCTTGGGCAGCAGCGAGATCGCGTGATCGTAGGACTTCGCGGCGCCAGCGAAATCCTTGGCCGAGCGTTGCAGCGTGCCATAGGCGCTCCACGCTTCGGGGTCGGCGGGATAATCGGCGACCACTTGCTTCATCAGATCGACGCCCTTGGCCGTCTGGGCGAGCCCGTCATATTCGATCGCCGCCTGGATCTCGGCGCTTTCGGCGAGCGGCGAGGTTTTCGGCACGGCCAGATAGGCCGATATCGCCTCGTTGCCGCGCTTCATGTCGGAGAGCAGGTTGGCGACGCTGATGGCGGCGAATTCGTGATCCGGCCGCAGCGCCAGCGCCAGGCGCAGATAGATGAGCGAGGCCAGTTCGTCGCCCTGGCGCGTGCCGGCGCTGCCCAGGCCGTAAAGCGCCTCGGCCGCGCCCTGGCGGGGAGTGCTGACGATCGGCGCGATCGGCTTGCCGGCGTCGAGCGCCGCCAGCGCCGCCTTGACCACCGGATGATCGGGCGAGCGGGCCGAGAAATCGGCGTAGACCTTCCGGGCGCCGGCGACGTCGTTGTGCCGCGCCAGGAACCGCGCATAGGCGTCGCTAAGCCGCAGCGTCTGCGAGTCGCGGGCATAGGCGAGCTTGAAGCGGCGCAGCGCCTCGACGGGATCGCCGAGCGCATCGGCGATCAGCGCGGCGTGATAGTCGCGGAAGACGGCGACGCTGGGATCGCTGATCTTATCGACCGACGCGAGCGCGCGGCGCAGGTCGCCGGCGCCGGCATAGGCCCAGCCGGTCAGCAGCAGCGAGGTGACGTCGCGCGCCTTTCCGGCGTCGCCAGCCGTCAGTTGCGCGCGCGCGCCGGCATATTGGCCGTTGGAGAAGGCGCGCACGGCGAGCGCCAGTCGCGCCAGCGAATTGGTGGAATCGCGCGCCGCCAGCCGGTCGGCGAGGCCATAGGCGTCCTCGACGTCGCCGCTGACCAGCGTGGCGGCGAAGGCGCGCTCGATGAGATCGAGATTGCGCGGATCCTCGCGCAAAGCTTCGCGGAAATAGACCGAGGCGGCGCCGGCGTCGCGATCGGAGCTGGCGATGATCGCGGCGAGATAGTTGCCGGCCTCGGTGTTGGCGAGTTGATAGTCGGCGGCGTCGGGGATGGCCGCCAGCGCCGGCGAGGCGAGGAAGCACGCCAGCAAAGCGGCGCGGACTGGAATCAGGGGCGCTTGGGTCAAGGGCAAAGCAGGCCTCACGAAGGGACGCAAAGGATGTCTAACCCGGATCGCATGAAATGGGAATCCGTTCACGTTAAGGCGATTGTGCGACGGCGCCCCTCACTCCGGGATCGTCAGCCCGCGCTGCACAGCCGGGCGCGCCAGACCGAGGTCGAGCCAGCGCTGCACGCGCGGAAACTCATGCCATTCCACGAGATCGCCGGCTTCGTAGAAGGCGACGATCGCCCGCACCCATCCGAGCGTCGCCACGTCGGCGATCGAGTAATCGCCCATGATCCAATCGCTGTCGCTTAGGCGGCTCTCCAGCACGCCGAGCAGGCGTCTGGTTTCCTCGACATAGCGCTGCAACGGCCGCTTGTCCTCGTATTCGCGGCCGGCGAATTTGTGGAAGAAACCGAGCTGGCCGAACATCGGCCCTATGCCCGCCGCCTGGAAGAACACCCATTCCAGCGTCTCGTAGCGCGCCGCGCCCGTCGGCAGCAGCTTGCCGGTCTTGTCGGCGAGATAGACGAGAATCGCCCCCGATTCGAACAAAGCCAGGGGCTTTCCGCCGGGGCCGTCGGGATCGAGGATGGCGGGGATCTTGCCGTTCGGGTTCAGGGCCAGAAATTCCGGCGCGCGCGTGCCCTCGGGGCCGAAAGGGAGGCGGTGCGGCTCGTAGGGGAGGCCGATCTCCTCCAGCATGATCGACGCCTTGACGCCGTTGGGGGTCGGCACGCTGTAGAGTTGCAAGCGCTCGGGATGGACGGCCGGCCAGCGGCGGGCGACGGGGAATGCGCTGAGATCGGCCATCAAATCCTCCACGGCTTTATCGCCCGCAGCATATGGTGTATCTCTAGCGCATGAAAAGCTTCGGCCTAGCCTTTCTTGCATCCGGCTTCGTCGCGCTGTGGCTCGCGCCGGCTGTCGCCCAGCAGTCCTTGAGCTTTCCCACGCTCGCCGAGCCGGCGTTTTCCGTGCCGCCGCTGACGGTCGATCCGCACCCTGCGCCCTCGATCTGGAACGGGCTCTATGTCGGGACCGGCGTCACCTTCGCCGCCATCAAGGGCCAGAAAGGCGCCTTCGGCGGCGATGTGACCGTCGGCTACGACCACGAGTTCCAGAACAACCTCGTGCTCGGGCTGAAATTCGACACCGGCTTTGCCCCCTTCGCAACCACCATTCCGCGCTTCACCGGTTTCGATTACGCGATGGGCAGCGTCAAGGTCGGCTACGATCTCGGCCGCATCACGCCCTTCGTCTATGCGGGCGGCGGCATCGCCCGCGCGACAGCGTTTTCGTCGGAATTTCCCGATGCGGGCGCGACAATGAACGGCGCGTTCGGGCAAGGGCCCGGCTTCGGCGTGACGACTTTCGGCGCCGGCGTCGATTATCACGTCACCAACAATGTGACGGTCAGCGTCTCGGCCGGCATGGTCAACGGGCCGGCGGGCGCGGGGTTCTGAATAAAAAGCCCGCGCACTCGGCGCGGGCTCGAAACGATTTCGGGAAACGCTTTCATAAGCGCCTGGGATCAACGGCGTCCGCCGCCGCCCCCGTGGCCTCCGCCACCGTGACCTCCGCCCCCCATGCCGCCGCCGTGGAAGCCGCCACCCATGCCGCCGCCATGGAAGCCGCCCCCCATGCCGCCGCCATGAAAGCCGCCGCCCATGCCGCCGAAATGACCGCCGCCGAAGTTACCGGCTTGCGCCATCCCGCCGCCGTGGCCGCCCATGCCTCCGTGACCGAAGCCGCCGCCGTGGCCGCCCATGCCGCCGTGACCGAAGCCGCCGCCGTGGCCGCCCATGCCGCCGTGGCCGAAGCCGCCGCGGTCGCCGCCGAGGCCTGCGTGGCCGCCCATGTGATGGAAGCCGCCGCGGTTATGACCGTAACCGCCATAGCCGCCGCCGTATCCATATCCGCCGTAACCGCCGCCGTACCCGCCGCCATAGCCGTAGCC
>JAJYDD010000082.1 GCA_021777795.1 Pseudomonadota bacterium
CCAGGTCACACAAAGAGCTACAACTAGGGCAGGAATTCGGCCGACAACTCGTCCGCCTTTCATCCATTAGTTGTGCTCCAAAAATGAGGGGATTCCTGAGGGTTACTTCCGAGCCGACTCGCAGCCATCAGCCATTATCATCATTCGACCGAGCCAGTTTGGTCCGAACGGAACTTATCTGATACGTCGGCCTAGGTAGTTTCGGAAATTAAGGTGGACAATGAAAAGACCTGTGTTGAATGTACCAGATAATATCTCGGATTTAATAGATGTATTGGGGGCTATGCTGCTTCGTGCGCCAAAATTCGCGGATAAAACAGGGTATTTGCTCAGGAATCCCCTCATTTTTGGAGCACAACTAATGGATGAAAGGCGGACGAGTTGTCGGCCGAATTCCCGCCCTAGTTGTAGCTCTTTGTGTGACCTGGTAGCGAAGGATTGGAGTGATAGCCCCACATCGGTGAAAATATCACAATTCTGGGTTGAAAGTTGACCTCAGTTGCACGCAAAGGTCAAAATGAGGGGATTCCTGAGGGGTATTTGCCCTTTCGTAATTTGGATTACAGTTTTCGCGAGTTGAACGAAGGTCTCGCGTTCAATCGGTCGAGACTCGGCGACGAGCGCTATCAAAAGCTGGCGCAAATGTCCGACCAGATGCGAGCTTTGTTCGAAGCCGATCCTGACAACAAGACCGGGGATACCACGAAAGGCTGCCATATGATCCAAGACATGCTGGACATCGTCGAGCAGGCCCGCCGTAAAGCCTGACCGGCGCGGCGCTGGGGCAAGATCGTCCCCCGCGACTTTTCCGTTCCTTCAGCGTAAAGCGTCCTCCGCACACGGAGACCGCACTTGCTCGAAGGCCTGCCGCCCAACAACGCCGCGCATGTGATGCGCGTCACCCTGGATGAACACCGCGCTCGCGCGGTCGCCGATCTCATGGTCGAAAGTTTCGAGCCGGCGGAGGCCGCCTCCACCGCTTTCGAGACCGAGGCGGCCTGGCCCGGCGGCGGCAAGGCCTGGGCGGTGGAAGTCTATTTCGGCTTCGAGCCCGACGAGGAGTCCTTGCGCGAACTCGTCGTCGCCGCCGCCGGCGAGGACGCCGCCGCGCTCGTCAGCTTCGGCCTCACCGAGAAACAGGATTGGGTGGCCAATTCGCTCGCCGGCCTCAAGCCGGTGCGCGCCGGGCGCTTTCTGGTGCATGGCGCGCATGACCGCGACAGGGTGGGGCCGAGCGACATCGGCATCGAGATCGAGGCCGGCCTCGCCTTCGGCACCGGCCATCACGGCACGACGCGCGGCTGCCTGCTGCATTTCGACCGGCTGCTGAAGCGCCGCCGGCCGGCGCGCGTGCTCGATGTCGGCTGCGGCGCGGGCGTGCTCGCCATCGCCGCCGCGCGGGTTCTCAAGCGCAAGGTCTGGCTCGGCGACATTGACCCCGTGGCGGTGGAGGTGGCGAACGAAAACGCCGCGCTCAACGGCGCCGGGCAATGGGCCAAGGCCATCGTCTCGCGCGGCGTCGAGAACCGAGCGTTGCGCGAGGGCGCGCCTTACGACCTCGTATTCGCCAATATTCTCGCCAAGCCCTTGCGGCTGCTGGCGCCGTCGCTGGCCGGCGTCATCGCGCCCGACGGCGAGGCCATCGTCTCGGGGTTGCTTATCGCCGATGTCGCGGGCGTGCTTTCCGCCTGGGGTGCGCAGGGGTTCTTCCTGCGCGAGCGCATCGAGTTGGAAGGCTGGGCGAGCCTGCGGCTCGGCCGCTAGACGATCCGCTTGGTCAGGGCAAGCCCCACGGCGGCGGCTCTTCTGGCCAACCCAAACGCGATGGCGTCAAGCCAAATGGCACGCCACGCTGCGGCCGTCCGCAAGCGCCCGCAGCGCCGGCGCCTGTTCAAGACAGCGCGCTTCGGCCAGCGGGCAGCGCGGCGCGTAGCGGCAGCCGGTCGTCGCCTCGGGAAAAGGGAGCGGCTTGGCTTCGG
Organism: Pseudomonadota bacterium; assembly: GCA_021777795.1. Taxonomy (GTDB): domain Bacteria; phylum Pseudomonadota; class Alphaproteobacteria; order Rhizobiales; family Beijerinckiaceae; genus Roseiarcus. The sequence continues at coordinate 1,980 of JAJYDD010000082.1, forward strand.
CGGCAGGCGTCTCGTCGAAGCTCGGCGCGGCTTCGATGAGTTCGCGCGTGTAGGGATGCGCCGGGGTCTTCAGCAGCAGATCCGCCGGTCCCGTCTCGACGAAACGGCCGTGGAAAATGACCGCGATCTCCTCGCAGACATGGCCGACCACCGCCAGATCGTGGCTGATGAGGAGGTAGGTGACGCCGGCGTCGCGCGCGAGGTCGCCCATCAGGTTGAGCACCTGAGCCTGGATCGAAACGTCGAGCGCCGACACCGGCTCGTCGGCGACCACCAGCTTCGGGCGCGTCACCAAGGCCCGCGCGATGGCGATGCGCTGGCGCTGGCCGCCTGAGAACTCATGCGGGTAGCGCCGGGCCGCCGCCTCGTCGAGACCGACGGCGGAAAGGCCGGCCTTCACCCGCGCCGCCTTCTCCGCCCGGGCGAGCCCGCGCGGCAGGGGCTCGGCGACGATGCGCTCGACCGTCATGCGCGGATCGAGCGAGCCATAGGGGTCCTGGAACACCATCTGGAAATCGGTCCGCGCCGTCTTCAACTCAGCGCTGGAAAGCGCGAACAGCGAGCGGCCGTCGAGCTTCACCTCGCCGGCCGTCGGGCGCGTCAGCGCCATGACGAGGCGGGCGATCGTGGATTTGCCGGAGCCGGATTCGCCGACGACCCCAAAGGAGCGGCCGGCGCGCATCGTGAAATCGACGCCGTCGACGGCGATGCGTTCCGCGCGCGGCCCGAACCAGGAAGCGCGCGGCAGGCGGAAGGTCTTTCTGAGGCCCTTCACTTCGAGCAAGGGCGCACTCACGCGGCCTTCACCAATTCTCCCGCCAGCGCCCTTGAGATCAGCGCCCGCGTCTCGGCGATTCCATAGAGCGCGATGAACGAGCCCAGGCGCGGCCCGCGCTCCTCGCCGAGCAGCACGGCGTAGATCATGTTGAAGAACTCGTTCGACACGCCCGGCCGCTCCGCCGTCGCCCCCTTGGCCTTCATGTCCTGATAGCGCGGCATCGGCCGCGCCACATCATAAAGCGCGTGCTGGATCGCCTCGGCGCTGGCGTCGGCCGGCAGGCGGCCGAGCAGCTCCGACACCTGTTGCAGCGCCGCGCGCTCGACCTCGTCTGCGGCGCGATAACGCTTCTTCGGCGCGACGAAATCGCGGAAATAGGCGCAGGCGTATCCGACCAGCTTATCGAGCCGGGGATGGGTCTGCGGCGAGGCGCTGGGCGCATAACGCCTGAGGAAGCCCCACAGCACGGCCGGATTGTCGCTGTTGGCCACCGCCGCCAGATTCGTCAGCATGGCGAAGGAGACGCTGGTCGCGCCTTCGCTTCCGTGCGCGAGCGTCTCCGGAGCGGGTGGTTCGCCGGTGTGGATGTGCCAGACGGGATTGCCGAGCCGCTCCTTCCATTCCTGGCGCGGATAGGCTTCGAGGAAGCCGAGGTAATCATCGACGGTGCGCGGGATGACGTCGAAATGCAGACGCTTGGCCGCCGTCGGCTTCTGGAACATGAACAGCGACAGGCTCTCAGGCGCGGCGTAGGCCAGCCATTCGTCGATGGTGAGGCCGTTGCCCTTCGACTTCGAGATCTTCTGCCCCTTCTCGTCGAGGAACAATTCATAGTTGAAGCCCTCGGGCGGCTCGGCCCCGAGCGCGCGCACGATGCGCGAGGAGAGCTTGACCGAATCGATCAAGTCCTTGCCCGCCATCTCGTAGTCGACCTTCAGCGCATACCAGCGCATCGCCCAATCCGGCTTCCACTGCAACTTGCAATGGCCCCCAGTGACGGGAGTCTCGAAATCCTCGCCCGTCGCCGGGTCGCGCCATTGGATGACGCCCCTTTCGGCGTCCATGCCGGTCAGGGGAACCTGCATCACGATACGGGTGATGGGATGGATGGGCAGGAACGGCGAATAAGTGGCGGCCCGCTCCTCGCGCAAGCTTGGCAGCATGATCGCCTGCACGGCCTCGAAGTTGCGCAGCATGTGCAGCAGCGCCGCGTCGAAGCGGCCCGTGCGGTAATAGTCGGTCGAGGAGGCGAATTCGTAATCGAAGCCGAAGCCGTCGAGGAAGCGGCGCAGCATCGCGTTGTTGTGCGCGGCGAAGCTGTCGTATTCGCCGAACGGGTCCGGCGTCTCGGTCAAGGGCTTGCCGAGATGGGCGAGGACCAACTCACGATTGGGGATGTTGTCGGGCGCCTTGCGCAGCCCGTCCATATCGTCGGAGAAGGCCAAGAGGCGAGTCTTGATCCTGTCGTCGGTCAGCACGCGGAAGGCGTGGCGCACCATCGTCGTGCGCGCGACCTCGCCGAACGTGCCGATATGGGGTAGCCCCGAGGGGCCATAGCCGGTTTCGAACAGCACTTCGCTCTGCCCGGTGCGCGCGACGCGGGCGATGAGTTTTCGCGCTTCCTCGAACGGCCAGGCCTTGGAGACTTCAGCGGCGGCCAGAAGCGCCGGATCGAACATGCGGCTGTCCTTGAAACATGCGACCGCAAGCTCGCCAGCGGAGAGGGCCGTCGCCCTGAATAGAAACGGCGGCGCTCAAGTCAACCGCTTTTGCGCGCGGAGGCGGCGCGGCGCTAATAGGTCGCCCGGCCGCCCGAGAGGTCGAAGGCCGCCGCGGTGGTGAAGCTGTTCTCCTTGGAGACCAGCCAGGCCACCATCGCCGCCGCCTCATCGACCTCCAGAAAGCGGCCGCGCGGGATACGCACGCGCATGTATTCGATGAACTCTGGCGTTAACTGATCGAGGATGCGGGTCTGCGCGGTCGCCGGGGTGATGCAGTTGACGGCGATGTCGAAGCCGGCAAGCTCCTTGCCGAGCGATTTGGTGAGCCCGATCACGGCGGCTTTCGAGGCCGAATAGGCCGAGGCGTTGGGGTTGCCCTCCTTGCCGGCGATCGAAGCGATATTGACGATGCGCCCGTAATTGCGCGCCTTCATGCCCGGCACGACGGCGCGGTTGACGTAGAACGTGCCGTTGAGGTTGATGTCGATGATTTTGCGCCACCAGCCGAGGTCATAGGCGTCGAGCGGCGCGGCGGGGCCGGCAATGCCGGCCGAATTGACGCAGATGGACACCGGCCCGCCCTCGGCCTCCGTGCGCGCCAGAGTTGCGACCACGCCTTCTGCGTCGGTGATGTCGACGACCTGGACGCCCGCGCCGCTCAGCGTCTGGCGGGCGGTCTGCAACATGTCGGCGTCGAGATCCCACAAGGTGACGGCGGCGCCGGAGGCGGCGAGGCGTCGGGCGACGGCCAACCCGATGCCCTGCGCGCCGCCGGTGACGACGGCGTGCTGGCCGGCGAGATCGATCTGGTTCAAGCGTTCCTCCCGTTGTCCGTTGCGCATGTTTGCGCGCCGGCGTCGCAGCCCGCAAGCGCCCAGGCGACCTAGCGCGGCTTTAAGAAACCGATGGGGTCGAGTTCGGTCTCGCCTCGGCGCAGCTCGAAATGCAGCTCCGGCCGGCGCGCGTCGCCGGTCTTGCCGGTCTTGCCGATGATCTGGCCGCGCTTGACGGCGACGCCCGGGGTCACGGCCATGTCGGAGAGATGCGCGTAGGTGGTGACGTAATCGTTGGCGTGGCGAATGACGATCATCCGGCCATAGGAGGCGATCTCGTCGCTGGCGTAGATCACCGTCCCGTCGGCGGCCGCGTGGACGGCCTCTCCCTGCGGGACCGCGATATCGACGCCGCGCCCGTCCCGCGCCTGACCTATCTGGCCGATGACCGGCCAGCGAAACCGTGGATGTTGCGCATCCTTGGCGAAGGCGCCGGCCGCCGCTGAGATCGCGGCGGCGAGCGCCAGCGCCCGCTTCAATGCTGAAGGGCCTTGACGATGGAGTCCGTCACCTTCTTGGCGTCGCCGAACAGCATCAGCGTGTTGTCGCGAAAGAACAGTTCGTTCTCGACGCCCGCGTAGCCAGAGCCCATGCCGCGCTTGACGAACAGCACGGTTTTCGCCTTCTCGACGTCGAGCACCGGCATGCCGTAGATCGGCGATTTTGGGTCGGTCTTGGCGGCGGGGTTGGTCACGTCATTGGCGCCGATGACATAGGCGATGTCCGCCTGCGCGAATTCGCTGTTGATGTCCTCAAGCTCGAACACCTCGTCATAGGGCACGTTGGCCTCGGCGAGCAGCACGTTCATGTGGCCGGGCATACGGCCGGCGACCGGGTGGATGGCGTATTTGACCTCGACGCCTTCCTTCTTCAGCGTATCCGCCATTTCCCGCAACGAGTGCTGCGCCTGTGACACCGCCATGCCGTAGCCGGGCACGATGATGATCTTGGACGCGTTTTTCATCATGAAGGCGGCGTCCTCGGCAGAACCCTGCTTGACCGGCCGCGTCTCTTTCGCCCCGGCGGGGCCGGCGGTCTCGCCGCCGAAGCCGCCGAGAATGACGGAGATGAAGGAGCGGTTCATCCCCTTGCACATGATGTAGGACAGGATCGCGCCCGAGGAGCCGACCAGCGCGCCGGTGATGATGAGCGCCAGATTGCCGAGCGTGAAGCCGATGCCCGCCGCCGCCCAACCGGAATAGGAATTCAGCATCGAAATGACGACCGGCATGTCCGCGCCGCCGATGGGCACGATGAGCAGCACGCCGAGCGCCAGCGCGTCGAGCGCGATGAGCCAGAACCACACCGCCGCCTGGGTCTCGAAGAACAGAATGATAAACAGCAGCAGCAGCACGCCGAGGCCGCCGTTGATGAGGTGACGGCTCGGCAGCAGGATCGGCGCGCCGGACATGCGCCCGTCGAGCTTGAGAAAGGCGATGATCGAGCCGGTGAAGGTGATCGCGCCGATGGCCAGACCCAGCGACATCTCAATCGTGCTCGCCGGGTGGATATGGCCGCCCTCGCTAATGCCGAAGGCGACCGGCGCATAGAGCGCGCCTGCCGCCACCAGCACCGCCGCGAGGCCGACGAGAGAATGGAACATGGCGACCAGTTGCGGCATCGCCGTCATCGCGATGGTGCGGGCGCGCCACGCGCCGACGCCGCCGCCGATCCCGAAGCCCAGGATCACCAGCACCCAGGAGAAGAACCCGTGCGGGGGGCTCAAGGCCAGCGTCGTCAGCACCGCCAGCGCCATGCCGGCGATGCCGAAACGATTGCCCTGCCGGGAGGTGGCGGGCGAGGACAAGCCGCGCAACGCCAGAATGAACAGGATGCCCGAGACCAGATAGAGCAGGGCGGCGAGGTTGGGGTTCACGATCCTCAGCCCTTCTTCTTGTACATCGCGAGCATGCGCTCGGTGACCATGAAGCCGCCGAAGATGTTCACCGAAGCCAGGCACAGCGCGAGAAAGCCGACCAGCTTGGCGAAATAGGAGCCGGCGTTGACCCCCGCGACGCCCACCGACAGCAAGGCGCCGACGACGATGACCGACGAAATCGCGTTGGTGACCGACATCAGCGGCGTATGCAGCGCCGGCGTCACCGACCACACCACGTAATAGCCGACGAACACCGCCAGCACGAAAATCGCGAAACGAAAGACGAAGGGGTCGATCGCGCCGTGCGTCGCCACTTGCGCGGCGGCGGCCAGATGATCGGCATAGGCGTCCGCCTGAGCGGCGGCGGCGCGCGCGGCGGCTGCGGCGGCCCTGGCTTTGTCGATCGTGGCGTCAAAATTGTCCATGACCCTGGCCCCCGATCATTTTGGCTGAAAATTCGGATGCGTTACGGCGCCGTCCCTGGTCAGCAACGTCGCCTTGACCAGTTCGTCGTCCCATTTGACGGCGAGCTTCTTATCCGTCTTGTCGATCAAGGTCTCGACGAAGGCGTAGAGGTTGCGCGCGTAGAGCGAGGAAGCGGTGGAGGCCAACCGGCGCACGTCGGAATAGCCGACGATGCGCACGCCATTGTCGGACGTCACCAACTCGCCGGCTTTGGCGAGTTCGCAATTGCCGCCGCGCTCGACGGCGAGGTCAACTATGACCGAGCCTGCCCGCATCGAGGCGACCATCGCGGCGGTCACCAGTTTGGGGGCCGGCCGGCCGGGGATGAGCGCGGTGGTGATGACAATGTCCTGCTTGGCGATATGCGAGGCGACCAGCGCCGCCTGCTTCGCCTTGTAGGCGTCCGACATCTCCTTGGCGTAGCCGCCGGCGGTCTCGGCCTGCTTGAATTCGTCGTCCTCGACGGCGACGAATTTGGCGCCCAGCGATTCCACCTGCTCCTTGGTGGCGGGGCGCACGTCGGTGGCGGTCACGATGGCGCCCAGGCGCCGAGCGGTGGCGATCGCCTGCAAGCCGGCGACGCCGACGCCCATGATGAACGCGCGGGCGGCCGGCACGGTGCCGGCCGGCGTCATCATCATCGGCAGCGCGCGGCCGTATTCGCCCGCGCCGTCGATGACGGCGCGGTAGCCAGCGAGATTGGCCTGGCTCGACAGCACGTCCATCACCTGCGCGCGGGTGATGCGCGGCATCAATTCCATCGCGAAAGCGGCGACGCCGGCCTTGGCTAGCGCCTCGATGTCAGGGATATGGCCGTAAGGATCCTGGATGGCGACGACGAGCGCGCCGGATTTGAGCGCGGCTACCTCATCGGCGCTGGGACGGCGCACTTTCAGCACCACATCGGCGCCGAGCGCCTCGGCCTGATCGACCAAAGTCGCCCCAGCGGCTGCGTAGTCCGCGTCCGGAAATCCTGATTCCAGCCCCGCGCCCCGGGTGACGACAACTTCCGCCCCGAGGGCCGCGAATTTCTTAGCTGTCTCCGGAGTGACGGCAACCCGCGTCTCCCCGGCAGTCTCCTTGGGCGTCCCGATCCGCATGACGTCTCCCCGCAAGCGTTGTGGCGCGGCGCCCTTCAGGCGCCTTTCGCGTCAGACGGCCCTAGAGGACGATGGCGGCCAGACCGAGTAAGACGAACAGCGCGCCCGGTAGGCGCCAACCGAGCCCCGTCGGCCCCGCCAAGGAGCTGGCGGCAATGTTGAGGATGAAGCCGATGAGGGCGATGAAGGGATGGCCCTCGAGGGTCCACAGCACCAGCAGCAACACGATGTTGAGAATGTGGACGGTCAGATTCTCCGTCAGCCCGACGAAGCCCGCGTAAGTCTCTTCATGCGCCGCCAAATCGATTCCGAGATCGTCCTTCGCGACGCCCGCATGATCCGACATTTCTCGCGCCCCCTCGAAACCCGCTGTTTCGCCCTTCGCTTAGCTCATCGAAAGGCCGGCCGCAACCGGCCGAAAGTCGCGGGTCGAGCGGAGTCGCGCAGGAACTTTGCAGCCTCGCCGCAAGTTACCCGCCATCCCGGACCCGCGGAGGCGCCCATGTCGGATATCGAAGCCCTCAAGTCGCTGCATACGACCCTGATCGATGCGAAAAAAAGTTACGATACGGCGATCCAGGACGCTGAGAACCCCAAGACGAAAGCCATCTTCGAGAGCATGTCGTCCCTGCACGCGCGCGCCCACGCGGACGTCCACGCGATCCTGCTCGCCAAGGGCGAACGTCCCGACGAATCCGGCTCGTTCTTCTCCCTCGTGCACAAGACGGTCATTTCGGTCCGCTCGGCGGTCACGGGCTTGGGGGCGACGTCGTTGCCGTCGTTCGTCGATGGCGAGGAGCGGATCCTGGGGGCTTACGATAAAGCAATAGAAGCGACGGCCAGTTCTGACCCCGCCCTTGAGACGCTGCATAAGGATCGGCAGATGCTCGTCGCCGCGATCGCGGATATGAAGGCCGAGGCCGCCTGACGGCAGGCCCTGGCGCTCATTTTCTTCAAGAGAGATCCTTCGCAGGCGTAAGTCCGCGCTCAGGCGCGGGCGGCCTCGACGCCGCGCTCGGTCGCCTTTTCGCGGCCGTCGAGCGATTCAAGCTTCTGCAATTCGGCGCTCGCCTCGTCCAGCGCGGCCTTGGCGTCCTCAATTTGCGCGCTTAGCTCGGCAATCGAACTTTTCAGATTGTCGCGCCTTCCCATCGCCGCGCGGGCGTAGGTGGGGTAGGCAAAATGGGTGGGATCGTTGATGCCGGCGCGTTTCTCTTCGGTGGCGATCTCGCGATCGAGGTCGCCTATCATGCGATTGAATTCGCCCGTCATCATCTCGATCTGGCGTACGCGCCGTCTCTTCTCCTCGACTTGAAACCGTTTCAAACGGATCAGCGTGTCCCGCGACTTCATGCCTACGAACTCCCCCGAACTTAAACGCTCAACGCTTTGCGCGCATCGGCAACGCCGGCGCCCCACGAGACAAGGGTAGGATGGACCATGAAGGTTGAGCCTTGGTTACGCCGCAACCCGAGGGAAGACCCGGGGGCGCATCGCCGGCGCCGGCCACGGGGGCAAACGCGCCGCGCCAACGGGACAGTTCACATAGTCAAAATTTCCTGGGGCTGACCGCCGCGCGTTAGGGCTTCGTTTACCCGCGTCATTAACACTAACACTTGGTCGGGCGTCCGTTCGTCGGCGGCTCAAATTTGTGTTGCGGATCGGTGAAGCGTGAGTCCCTTGAGTCGATTACGTAGTAAACTTAAGAAATTGCTTTAACTGATGACGCCGATAGATAATCGAAGAAATACATATACTTGACGGGGTTATGCGGTGTGGAAAACAAAGGGCTTGCAAGCGTGATTCAAGGTTTGTTAACACTTATGGCGCAATCGTTGCGCCGATTCGGGTGGACAACCGGCTCCAGCGTTGGCGGACGTTTGGGAAGGGCCTTGAGAAGGGCTAAGCCGGGCAAAGGCGTCGCAGTCGCGCAGCGGCGATCCATGGCGGGGATCTAGAACATGCGGGTGCTTCTCATCGAGGACGACAGCGCGACGGCGCAAAGCATCGAGTTGATGCTGAAGTCGGAGAATTTCAACGTTTACGTGACGGACCTCGGCGAAGAGGGCATCGACCTCGGCAAGCTCTACGACTACGATATCATCCTCCTCGACCTCAACTTGCCCGATATGTCGGGCTATGAGGTTTTGCGAGCCTTGCGGGTCACCAAGATCAAGACGCCGATCCTCATTCTCTCCGGCATGGCCGGCATCGAGGACAAGGTGAAGGGTCTCGGCCACGGCGCCGACGACTATCTAACCAAGCCGTTCCATAAGGACGAACTGGTCGCGCGCATCCACGCGATCGTGCGTCGCTCCAAGGGTCATGCCCAGTCGGTCATCGTCACCGGCGATCTCACCGTTAATCTCGACCAGAAGACCGTCGAGGTCGATGGTTCGCGCGTGCATCTGACCGGCAAGGAATATCAGATGCTGGAGCTGCTCTCGCTGCGCAAAGGCACGACGCTGACCAAGGAGATGTTCCTCAACCACCTCTACGGCGGCATGGACGAACCGGAACTGAAAATCATCGACGTGTTCATCTGCAAGCTGCGCAAGAAGCTCGCCTCCGCCAGCCACGGCCGCAACTATATCGAGACCGTCTGGGGCCGCGGCTATGTGCTGCGCGAGCCGCCGCCGGGAGACGAGCGCGCCGCCTGACGCGCCGCGCCGTCCCTTCAGCCCCGCCGGTTCGCCCGAGCGGGGCTTTTTCACGCAGCTTTGCTCAGCGTCGCGAATTCCGCGTCGCTCAGCGATATCTCCGCCGCCTTGGCGTTCTCCTCAAGATGCGCGACCTTCGAGGTGCCGGGAATCGGCAGCATCACGGGGCTGCGCTTCAATAGCCAGGCGAGCGCGATCTGGCCGGGCGTCGCCTTGTGGGCGTGGGCGATCTTGTCGAGCGCGCCGCCGGGACGGGCGAGATCCCCCGAAGCGAGCGGATACCACGGGATGAAGCCGATGCCGTGGCGCTCGCAATAGTCGAGCACGTCCTCGCTGGCGCGGTCGCCGAGATTGTACTTGTTCTGCACGGTGGCGACGGGAAACACTTTCGCCGCCGCCTCGATCTCCGCCACTGAGACCTCGCTCAGGCCGGCATAGCGAATCACCTTGGAATCGATGAGCGATTTGATCGCCGCGAACTGCGCGTCGCGCGGGGTG